>NZ_JARPLU010000544.1:0-452 GCF_032349615.1 Limnospira sp. PMC 1279.21
AATTTTCGGCAAGGACTAAATGCTCTATCCCTTGTACAGCAATCAGTCTAGCTCTATTGTCACCCTCTCAGGTTCTGATGTCAAAGAGCTTTGTGTGAAAATGTCCCTCAATGGCATGGGATTTCGAGCCATTGAGAGAGTCACTGGTATTTCTCACAACACAATACTTAACTGGGTTAGAGTTGCAGAAACCCACATTGATGAGGAAAACTATGAAATTCCTGAAATAGCTCAAATTGATGAGCTTCAGACTTTTGTGGGTTCAAAAAAAACCATCTGGGTCTGGACAGTTGTGAATACCAAACTGCCTGGAATTCTGAAGTTTGTCATAGGCGACCGCTCATTGCTGACTTTTACCACATTATGGCAAATGATTCAGGGCTGGGCTTGTTTTCTATATATAGCACAAGACAGAATACTTAGGACGTATAATGGAGAGGACGAGATGACTA
>NZ_JARPLU010000545.1:0-448 GCF_032349615.1 Limnospira sp. PMC 1279.21
GGATACCGCCTCTGTTACCTTAACGGGTAATAGTGCTATCGTCGCATTGTCCGGCCATAGCCGGATAAATGTCGCGTAAATGTATCAGGGGGCTTTCCGGCTAACAGCTAAACCTTACCAAAATGGTAGCTAGTGTGAGCCCCATTAGGGTAGAGAAAAGTGCAAACCACAGAGACATCAGGGTTATAAGCAATTAGCATCTCTTGCAATTTCATCTGTTTCCAATCGGATAGCATGGAATCAAGACTACTCATGGGACGATATTGGAATTGCCATTCTTCCAACTCTGTCGAGTTATTCTCCAACTGGCGCAACAGCACCACTGTTCCTTTTTCCCCACTGTTTTTATAGCCGCGATCGCCGATTTCCGATATTTTATCGGCATTGGCTTCAATCACGTAAAACTCCTGGGAGGGTTGGAAGCTCCGTGATTGATCACGGAGAGGAG
>NZ_JARPLU010000546.1:0-435 GCF_032349615.1 Limnospira sp. PMC 1279.21
TTATTATACCCTATTGCCCTAAAATATTAACCTAATTTGAGATTAAATCATGCTCCAATGGCGATACCTTGGTCTAACCTGCTCTATAAAACTTAAACAAAACCCGACATAGCCGGATCTTGATGTTTATTTCTGGCTTCGTCCGGGACTGTCGGCAGCACCCCGTCCACAAGTGTAATCGTCGGAACCAGGCGATTTTTCTAAATTTATACTGGCGTTCAAATCTCTATCAATCTTCAGGCCACAGTTCTGACATTCAAAAGTCCGACGGACTAGGGGCATTTTTTGACGATAACCGCAATTAGAACAAAGTTGACTGGATGGATAAAATCTATCGGCAATAATCAACTTTGAACCATAACGTTCTGCCTTGTAACCGAGTTGACGACGGAACTCATAAAATGAAGCATCAGCGATAGAACCCGCCAAACCATA
>NZ_JARPLU010000547.1:0-434 GCF_032349615.1 Limnospira sp. PMC 1279.21
CGGAGGCGGGCTCAACTTCAAGGGAAAGAAAATGCTGGCCTGACTGGGACATCATTTGTCAGGAGATGTCCGCATGGTTGTCATTGCCCATAAAGACCGACTGGCAAGGTTTGGATTTGACTTGTTTCGATGGCTCTGTGAGCAAAACAGGTGCTCACTCATGGTTCTCAACCAGACAAGTCTCAGTCCAGAACGAGAAATGGTTGAGGACATCCTCGCCATCCTCCACTGCTTCAGTTCCCGATTATACGGACTGCGTAAATATAAAACTCAGGTCAAAGAAGATCCGGATTTACCCCAGCCCGGAGCTAAATCAAGTCTGGCGTAAATGGCTGGCTGCTTGTCGGTATTGCTACAACCAAGCAATTGCATTATCTAGGAGTGGTAAACGACTAAGCAAGTTAAAGTTACGCAATAAAGTGATGCAGAGCGAT
>NZ_JARPLU010000548.1:0-434 GCF_032349615.1 Limnospira sp. PMC 1279.21
GCCATGGATTCCGTTCTCAAAGCTGCGTCCTAACCACCTTGACTAATGCTATATACCCAGTTTGGCAAGTGGTTAATCCCCCGACTATCTCCTAATCAATGGGAGGAAACTTTCCGCAAGCATGAGCCATCTACCCCAGCAATTCAGTCAAAATCTTAGTTTTGATGGGTGAATAGACCCTTGTGGGGCTCCTTTGGCTCAAGTTATGGCGATCGTTCCGGGCGTCTTTTCCTCTCGAGTAAGTTTGAGGGTGACTCCAAAAACTTCAGCAAAACAGGCCGCGAGGACATCCCGGACTTGCTCGATGGAAATATCCGGGACTAATTCAGCCAGACTCCCTACGGGGAAATCAGAAATACCACAGGGAACGATCGCTTTAAATCCAGTTATAGCATTAGTCAAGGTGGTTAGGACGCAGCTTTGAGAACGGAATT
>NZ_JARPLU010000549.1:0-430 GCF_032349615.1 Limnospira sp. PMC 1279.21
TACCTGCCGAGAGCCTAAAAGGGGTTTAAACGTACCGTTTATATGGGCATTCCATCTTTAGACTTGTCCTTTCCACCGGGGTACCTTTAAAGGTCTGTGTAGGTGATAACAAGATTACCCTACTTTTCCCCTTGCCCTTTTGGACGCAGCGTATCAACCTATTTCGCTGCTTCTAGATTACGATGGTTCAAGCCGGAACATTCAGATTTCCTTAGTCATGGATGGTTGGCAGTGGTCGGATTGTTGGGATTAGGTTTCCCTCATGCCTTCCGTTCCCCGCTTCAATCTCACGGGTTGTGAATCCTGAAACTGGGGGTGGCTATCGCCGTTACTCTCAACGCCCTGATTTCTCAGTTTGTTTATGACCTTGAGTCCCCTGCCTTGCTTAGATTTCTCCAAGCGTCGGGACATATAAACAGTTATGGGATGG
>NZ_JARPLU010000055.1:0-28121 GCF_032349615.1 Limnospira sp. PMC 1279.21
ATATTTGACAGATTGACTAAGTTGTGCTTGTTGACTGAGTAATCATCCTATTGACAGAATTATTTTCCTGTGCTAGGACTAGATTGTGAGTAATATCTGAGTAATTAGGTACGACTACCGGGTTAAGTGTTCCCCGGCTATCGCAGTCAGGATCAGGTTTTTCCAAAAATGCCAGGAGGCGGACTTGAACCGCCGACACGAGGATTTTCAGTCCTCTGCTCTACCGACTGAGCTATCCCGGCTTATTCCCACGATTAACTATCGTATCAGCAGTAAATCGATTTTGTCAACCCCCTAGGCGGAATTTTTTTGATAGTGAACTCAAAAGCCGATGTATATGGGTTGATCAGCTATTGGGGGTCAATAGGGAAAACTCATCAAATTTGATCACTTGACTATTAGGCTGTTCTGTGTTAAAGAGATAGCTGCTAACAGTAGCCGTCCCCGTGTCCAAAATACTAAAAACTGTAATATCATTACTAGCGATATAGGGTTGAGGTGCGCCATCTCTATCAGAAACGGGACTAAGGTTAGGAATGATAGGTTGGAGTCCGTTGGGGTCTCCTAGGGGGGTATATTCTTCGGTAAATGCTGGGGGAACAAATCGGCGATTATTTCCCCAAGCCGCACCATAACTATTTCCGACATTGGAAGATTCTAAAAAGTTAATTCCGGTGGGTCCTATAAATCGGTTCCACAGGTGGGAATGTCCGTAATACACCAGTTGCACTCCGGCGGCTTCTAATAATGGCATAACATCCCTAATTAAATAATCAGATGGTTTGGGATATTCATAGCGAATCATAATAATCTTGCCGTTATTATCAACAGTCTTAATTTGCACAGGGTCTGTATAGGCGGGAACTATATTATCCCCTAAAGTGTGGGGAGGGTGATGGAACATAACGATTTTATATTTAGCCTGTTGAAATTCCGGGCTATTGAGTTCCTGTTGTAACCATATATATTGTTCGCTTCCGGCGGAAATAGGTTCAAACAAATGTTGTCCATAGCCCCAATTTTCCGGACGGTCAAAGTCTGCGTCTCTTTCTCGATAACGTCCTCTAGCGTGGGAGTCTAACCTATCAACTCGCCAAACATTAGTCGCCAATAAAACTACTAACCGGACATCTCCAAAGGTAGTAGCATAATAATTTTGAGGAGAATTGGGGAGAGTAAATATTTGTTTATAGGTATCTAAGTTGAAGCTATGGTCTTGGATCCATTGTTGTGCTATGTCGGGGTCATTATTGGGGTTGATGGTGGCAGAATTTTGTTGATAAAGCTGTTGGGCGGCAAATTGAGGGTAACTATTATTAAACTGGTTGTTTAAGCTGTCGGTTTCGGAAAAAGCCCCCATGATTTCATGATTTCCAATAGCGGGGAATAAGGGTACATTTTGAATTAAAGCGCCGCCTTTATAAGTAGTGGTAACACCATTTTTTTCGAGTTGATAATGGGCGCGACCTTGCAGACAGGGGAAAAAGGCCCCGCCGCGATTATCGTCGAACCATTCGGAAGCGCGATCGGGAATATTGACTAAATCACCAGCCATAAAAACAGCATCAATATCGACTGTTCTTGCACCTATATTGAGATTGGCGGCGGTCATGGGTTTAAGTTGGTGGTCGGAGGTGAGGAGGATTTTTAAAGGTGTCCCGGGTTGGGGTAAGCCAGCTAGGCTGAACACTTGGCTACTGATGGGGATGCCGTTGTCTGTGGTACTGTGAACTTGATAGGGAACCCGTTGGCCTGGGGTTAGGTCTGTAATAGTGGCTTCGTGTCGCCAAATGGGTCTGGAAATAGGTTGGGTGTAGATGCGGTTGTTTGGGGTTTGGACCCCTACCCAGGAATTTTGGTCTTCCCGAGTGCGAGTTAGTTGGGAGGTGGTGGCGATCGCATTTTGTTGGAGGTCTACCCCATAACTCACCTGATGATCAGAACCAGAAAACTCGGTAAACCACACGACCCGGACTGAGTTTTCTGTGGGTAGCTGTAAAAAAGGATCGCTAAGGAGATGAGGTTGTAAGGCTATTGAAACCATAATCAAAATCGAGATCACACTAGACAGTAACAGACCAAAAATCCCAAAATAGCGGGTAGCAGGAATCATGGGTGGAGGGGCGATCGCACCCGACTACAAACCGATCATAAGAAACCTATTAAGTTAAACGGTATCAGAAAAGCCGGCAATTTTTCCCGAATCTTTCCGATACAATATGGGGGATGTCGCGCCCTCGGTCTGGTGAACATGGGCAACCGCGTACAATCCTGGGTGTAACCTATTGTTGAGTTTCCTTATGGTGGAATTACTATGCTGATTGTTCAAAAATATGGTGGTACTTCTGTTGGGTCAGTAGATCGCATTCAAACGGTAGCCCGTCGGGTGGCGCAAACAGCCCAAGACCATTCAGTGGTGGTGGTGGTTTCGGCTATGGGAAAAACTACTGATGGTTTGGTGAAACTAGCCCAGGAAATTTCTAGCCATCCCTCTCGCCGGGAAATGGATATGTTGTTATCTACTGGCGAACAGGTGACGATCGCTTTAATGAGTATGGCACTACAGGAAATGGGACAACCAGCCATTTCCATGACCGGGGCGCAGGTGGGAATTGTCACAGAGGCTGAACATAGCCGCGCCCGGATTTTAAATATCCAAACTGAACGTCTAACTCGTCACCTAAAAGAAGGCAAGGTGGTAGTAGTGGCCGGTTTCCAGGGAATTAGCGATCGCGAAGAATTGGAAATTACCACCCTAGGACGAGGAGGGTCGGATACTTCTGCAGTCGCTTTAGCCGCAGCATTACAAGCCGATCGATGCGAAATTTATACCGATGTACCTGGAATTTTAACTACAGACCCCCGCATTGTTCCTAAAGCACAGTTGATGGATGAAATAACCTGTGATGAAATGCTGGAACTTGCTAGTTTGGGGGCAAAAGTTCTCCATCCCCGGGCCGTGGAAATTGCCCGAAATTATGGGATTCCTTTAGTAGTGCGATCGAGTTGGACTGATGATCCTGGTACACGGGTGACTTCCCCACCACCAGAGGTGCGACCTGTGGAAGGGTTGGAACTGGTGCGACCTGTGGATGGGGTAGAATTCGATCGCGATCAGGCGGCGGTTTCCTTATTGCGTATTCCCGATCGCCCCGGAATTGCAGCCCGTTTATTCGGGGGAATTGCCCTCCAGAAGCTGAATGTGGATTTGATTATTCAGTCGATCCATGAGGCGAATATTAATGATATTACCTTTACCGTCACTCATAACTGCTATAAACGGGCGATCGCTGTAGCTGACGCAATTTTACCAACTTTGGGACGCAACAATGACCCCGAAATTGGAGAACCGGAAGTGCGAGGCTATGATAGCCCTATTGCTAAAGTTAGCATTGTTGGGGCCGGGATGATTGGTCGCCCCAAAGTCGCTTCCCAAATGTTCCGCACTTTGGCGGAAGCCGGAATTAATATTCAGATGATTTCCACCTCCGAGGTTAAGGTTAGTTGTGTGATTGATGCCAATGAGTGCGATCGGGCGGTGGCTGCCCTCTGTCAAACCTTTGATGTGCTAACCCGTAACACCAAAAATATTCCAACTGTTGATCGACCTCATCTTCCGCCAGTGCGAGGGGTCGCCCTAGACCGTAACCAAGCCCGTTTGGCGATCCGCCATGTTCCCGATCGCCCCGGAATGGCTGCCGAGTTGTTTACTCTGCTGGCACATCACAATATTAGCGTTGATATGATTATCCAATCGCAGCGCTGTCACCAGGTTAATGATATTCTCACCCGTGATATTGCTTTTACTGTCGCTCAAGGTGATGCAGAAGAGGCTAAACTCGTGATTAAAAAGGCGATCGCTAAATGGGGTTATGGAGAAGTTACCCTGAATTCAGCGATCGCTAAAGTTAGCGCCGTAGGGGCTGGAATGGTCGATCACCCCGGAGTCGCCGCCCGTATGTTTGAAGCCCTCGCCGCCGAAAATATCAACATCTCCATGATTGCCACTTCCGAAATTAAAATCAGTTGTGTAGTCGATGAAAAAGATGGCATCAAAGCCGTCCAGGCGATTCATGATGCCTTTGGTTTGTCCGGCGATGAGGTCGTGACTATTCCCACCCCCGCCGCTGCCTTGTAGAGTCAATAAACCCCCTAGGGCGGGTTGATTAATCTGCTCATCTATACCAGGTGATGATTAATCAGGGAACCCGCCCCCTCCAGACCATTACTCGTGGACAATCGCCAACTGATCAATAATAACTACCATCGGAAGGTGTACAATGTAGCCGTTAACCAGAGAGTGTGTAGTGCGAAAGTAGTGTCAACCATTCAAATTGAGACAGGATGCCATCAATAATAGTTAGCAAACTGAACGCTGTTTTCACCCTGTTTCTCAGCCTGTTAGTGGAGGCTATGCCCTTCCTGTTACTGGGTGTCATGTTGTCCAGTCTACTGCTGTGGTTAGTGGATGAACGCAAACTTCTATACTACGTTCCAACTAACCCTTTCCTGGGGGCGATTTTTGGCAGTCTGTTCGGGTTTATGTTTCCCGTGTGTGAGTGTGGAAATGTTCCCGTTGCCCGTCGCCTCTTGAGTCAAGGAGTACCTGCCTCAGCAGCGATCGGCTTTTTATTTGCTGCCCCCACCATTAATCCTATTGTGATTTGGTCAACTTGGGTAGCCTTCCGGGGACAACCAGAAGTCGTCGTTTTACGGATTTTATTTTCCCTGATAATTGCCATAACATTAGGCTTGGTTTTTAGCGCCCAAAAAGACCTGCGGCCGTTTCTACAAAAAGCCCTCGCCCGTTTAGTTCCTCAACCTGACTTCACCGAAAAAGCCGTCGATGAGATGCCCAAATCTTCCCTACTAACATCGGGAACTTATATTATGGGTCAGTCAGCCACACCCGTGCGTTTGCAGTCCATGCCTATGTGGAAAGCTGAGGGAAAAGGCGTTCAAGCCGTGGCTACTATGCCTCAAACAAGTGTCAGTTTCTCCTCTATTTTTATCCGCCCCACCCGCGACCGGGTTGGTTTAATGATTGAAAGTGGGGTGCAGGAGTTTCGAGAATTGGGGGGAATGTTGGTAGTCGGAAGTGCGATCGCTGCTATTATTCAAACAGTAATACCCCGCGAAATTATCCTCAGCCTAGGTTACGGTCCCATTTCCTCCATTCTGGCTATGTTATTACTAGCCGGAGTAGTTTCTATTTGTTCCACAGTTGACGCATTTTTTGCCCTCTCTTTTGCCGCCACTTTTACCACTGGTTCTTTACTAGCATTTTTAGTATTCGGACCCATGATTGATATTAAAACCGTCGGCTTGATGATGTCGATTTTCCAAACTCGCGCCATCATTTATCTGATGATTCTCGCTGCCCAGCTTACCTTTTTGCTAACCTTGGCTGTCAATCTCAATCTGAACTATTAATCTCAGCGCCTATGAACCGTGTTAGACCTCCATTAAATGGATTACCATCTCGTTTACAACTGTGGTTGCAGTCTCCTTGGGTGGACGCTATAGCTATATTAGCTTGGGGATTCCTCCTCCTCAGATATTGGCTGGCTGGACGACTTTATATCCTCATTCATCCTAACTATTTCCCCCTCGCTATCGGTGGCGGTTTTCTGTTATTAATTTTTGGAGGATTTCGGATTTGGGAACTGTCCCATAATTACCAAAAAACTGAAGCTCAGATAGACCAACAATCCCTACAACATATTAGTTTATTTCCCAAAGGTTGGAGTACCGCCCTACTCTTAATTTCTGTCCTGTTAGGTCTTTTCATTACCCCCCGAAATCTTGGTAGTTATGTCGCCTTACAACGGGGTATCATGGAGTCTTTACCCGCTACACAAATTCAGCCCCAAGAATTTCGTACCGCTTCTCGACCAGAAGAGCGATCGCTGATAGAATGGATTAGGCTACTTAATGTCAATCCCGAACCGGAGACATATAGAGGTCAAAGAGTCAATGTCACCGGGTTTGTCGTTTATCCCCCTAACCTTCCCCAAAATTTTATCTTTATTACCCGGTTTGTAATCACCTGCTGTGCCGCTGATGCTTACCCCATTGCGCTTCCTGTCATGCTTCCTGACAATAACCGGGGGGCATATCCCCAAGACAGTTGGCTACAGGTTGAGGGTGAAATGACTACCGAAGTTCTCAATAATCAACGGAGGTTAACTATCAAAGCCGACAGATTAACCCCTATTCCAGAACCTCGAAATCCCTATGAGTATTGATGTTTGATAATTGCAAATTGTTTTCGGAGACTTGGAAATGCAGCTAATCGATTTCATGAGTTTGATTCATCCATTTCTAGCCATAGTTGTCGTATTTCCCATAATTGGAATTTCTACCCACATGGCTTGGCAAACTCGTCAGCGTCGCCTACAAACCCTAGAAAAAGGAAGCACAAGTCGCATTCCCCCAATGGTAGGTCGGGAACACTTAAAAATGGGGCGTTGGCTGACCGGAACCGTCGTAGGAGTGACCCTGATTGCTTTAGCGTATTCCATTGGATTTAAGGGGGTATTTAAGGAACTTTCTGATGAGAATATGTTTGAGGCTATTTTTATAGTTTTAATCTTTATCGGAACGATCGCCTCCTTAGTTTTTCTGTACCGCGCTAATGCTAATCAACCCCTGTGGCGGGGTGTTTTTGCCACCTTAACCGGGGCGGGATTAGTAATTTTGGGGGCGCAAGATGGGGTATTTCGCCGAGGTTATGAATGGCACTTCTCCCATTACTATTATGGCATTACTTCCGCTTTATTGATGATTTTTGCCTTGGCAATTGTTCCCGATATTTACAAATCCTACAAATGGCGCATGGCTCATACCATACTTAATTGTATAGCCTTATTGTTATTTATAGGACAGGGATTTACCGGGTCTCGCGATTTGTTGGAAATACCCCTGAGTTGGCAACTAGACCATCTGAGAAAGTGCGATTGGGGCGCGCAAACTTGCCCTAATAATTCCCAGTCTCGCACACCGGAAGAGTTGATAATTCAGGCTGTGTCGAAATAGTCTCTAATTGTCGGATAGCAGCGATCGCATGAAATTTGACACTATCATTAACATCCGTTTGGAGGACTTGCAGAACCTCCATAGTTTTCGCATCTCTTAACTGACCTAAAGCGTAAGCTAAAGCCTGTTTAATCCGTGTTTCGCTGAGGCTAGGATGTTCGGTTCTGAATAAATCTAGCAACATTTGACCCGCCTGATTTTTGAGATTAGCAGTTTTTAAGCGACCTAACAACTGGATAGTTTCCAGGATAACTGTTTCGTGAAAACCTGATATACATTGAGCAATGCAGTCTAAACCTGCTGAACTTTCCATCCAAATTAACGCTTTAATACAGGCAATTTGTAAAGGAATTGGGGTCAGCGAAGATTGTAAAATTGTTGATAGACTTTCAATAGCTGCATCCGTTTTTAAGCGCCCCAGAGCCATTGCGGCTTGCTGACAAACAGTGAGGTTAATATCATACAGTAATGGGTCTATAGACTCTACCAAGTGCCATTGTGTGGCTATATCTGACCGAAATCCTAAACTAATCACCGCTTCCGATCGCACTATGGCTGCATGGTCTTCTAGGGCATTAATTAAAGCCGGAATTACCCGATCATCCCGAAAACTTCCCAAGGTTTCAATGGCGATCGCCCTCACCTGGGGGTCGGGGTCTTCAACAACAGTTAACAGGGGAGAAATCACCTCGGAAATCCGAATTTGAGATAAGGCGCGCACACCCATAAGACGGGTTTTGGGGTCTTCTAAAAGAGTAGTTAAACTTGCTACCGTCTCCGGTCCTAAATTCGCTAAAGCACTAGCAGCGATCGCTATCAATTCATCATCAGCATCGCTACTGAGGAAATTCACCAAACAGGCGATCGCTTCTGGGGTATGAAAATCGCCTAAAATTCGCCCTGCAAACCATCTATATTCTAGATCTGCTGCTTCATCCTCGAAAATTTCTATCAACGGGACACAGGCTGATTTACCCAATTTCGGCAATAGTTTAGCTACATCCCAACGGGTGTGAAAATCTCCATATTGTAAAGTGGTTAAAGCTAAAGCGATCGCCTCTTCCCAGCCATCATTTTCCCCACTCACACCAAACTGTTGTAGGCAATAAACAACCTGAGACCAATCTTGATTATCACTAGCAACCTTAGCCAAATTAACCAATTCATTCATATCATCAAATTCCATTATTTAGTGATGATTTTCAGAGGTACAGGACGACATCCAGACAGAACATTATTTAAGCCAACCACCTCACCAATAACAGCAATAGCTGGCGCTTCAAAACCCGTATTTTCAACCTGTTCAATAATAGTGGCTAAAGTACCTTGTAATTCCTCCTGGTGCGGACAAGTTCCCCAACGAATTAAAGCTATGGGAGTTTGGAGGCTTAAACCACCAGCTACCAAAGCCTCAATAATATTACCCAAATTCTGAACCCCCATATAAATAACAATAGTTTCAGAACCCTTAGCAATAGCCCCCCAATTAACCTCTGGGCGATACTTTCCCGCCGCTTCATGACCTGTTACAAAAGTCACAGAAGAACTATAATCACGGTGAGTTAAAGGAATCCCCGCATAAGCTGGCGCGGCAATACCAGAAGTCACACCCGGAACCACCTCTACCGGAACTCCCGCCGCGATTAAAGCCTCCATTTCCTCCCCACCACGACCAAAAACAAATGGATCGCCGCCTTTTAAACGTACAACTACCCCATGAGTTTGGGCTTGCTCAATCATTAATTGTGTCGTTTCCTCTTGAGGTAAAGAATGGCGACCCCGACGCTTTCCGGCATGGATTTTTTCAGCCTTGGGGTTAATCATTGCTAAAATTTCTTCACTCACCAAAGCATCATAAATAACCACATCCGCTGATTCAATCAAAACCTTGCCTTTTAATGTCAGCAAACCCGGATCACCAGGCCCTGCACCCACTAAATACACCTTGCCAATAGCTTGATTTTTTTCCATAATTGCACCTCGTTAATTAATTACTAAATAATACCCAGACATTAGATAAGTTTAAACTTTCGGTCATCAGGTTGATGAACCCAAATTATGGTGAATTTCCCCGTAATTTGGTATTCAAAAATACTAAAATCTGATTAATATGCGTTTTTTACATATTATATATGCAATAACTGCAAACTCTTGGATTTTATGTATCTTAAACTACAAATTATCACTGATTCTGAATTTAATCTACAAATCATTGTTAACCTCAGTTATAGATAAACTCATGGTTGTCGCCTCTGAACCCAAAGTCAAACTCAATAAAATCGAAAAAGCTAAAGCTGATAAAGATGGATTAGCTGTTAAAGACGAGTTAGAATATTTTGCCAAAATCGGTTGGGAAGCCATGGATAAAACCGACTTAGAAATGCGTCTTAAATGGCTGGGGGTGTTCTTCCGACCTGTTACTCCCGGTAAATTTATGTTGAGATTACGGATTGCTAATGGTACTCTCAACAGCGCACAAATGAGGGTATTAGCCGAAATTGTCCAACGCTATGGAGATGATGGTAGCGCCGATATTACTACCCGCCAAAATATCCAATTACGCGGTATTCGTTTGGAAGACCTCCCGGATATTTTTGCCCAAATGAAAGCTATAGGAATGACCAGCATTCAATCGGGTATGGATAATGTTCGCAACCTGACGGGTTCTCCCATTGCTGGTATTGACCCGGATGAATTGTTCGACACCCGAGAATTGTTGCAAAAATTGGAGAGTGTAATCACCAATCAAGGTGAGGGTAATTATGCTTTTTCTAACCTTCCCCGTAAATTCAATATTGCTATTGAAGGGGGACGAGATAATTCCATTCATGCTGAAATTAATGATTTGGCTTTTGTGCCTGCTTATCGCGATCGCATATTAGGATTTAATGTCCTCGTAGGTGGGTATTTATCCGCACAACGTCAGGTGGAAGCTGTGCCGATTAATGTTTGGGTTCCTGCTAACGATGATGTGATTAAACTTTCCATCGCTATCCTAACAGTTTACACCCAAAATGGTCTCTCTGAAGGATTGCGGGAAAATCGCCAACGCGCACGTTTGATGTGGTTGGTGGATAAATGGGGCGTAGAAGGCTTCCGGGCTAAGGTGGAGGAAGAATTTGGTCAAACTCTCGCACCAGCCGCCTTAAAGGATGAAATAACCCAGGATAAGAAAGATTATTTGGGTGTTCACCCCCAGAAACAACAGGGATATAAGTTTGTTGGGTTGCACGTTCCGGTAGGGCGTTTATCCGCAGACCGAATGTTTGAAGTAGCCCGTTTGGCGGAGGTTTATGGCCAGGGAGAAATTCGCCTGACGGTTGAGCAAAATTTGATTATTCCTTATATTTCGGAGGATAAATTAGAGGCGTTTTTGGCGGAACCTTTGTTAGATATTTTCTCGATTAATCCTGCCCCTTTGACTCGATCGCTTGTCTCTTGTACGGGAAATAATTATTGCAATTTTGCTTTGATTGAAACTAAACAACGGGCTTTAAAATTAGCTCGAGAACTTGATGAGGAGTTGGAAATAAGCGATCGCGTTCGTATTCACTGGACTGGTTGCCCTAACTCTTGCGGACAGCCGCAAGTGGCTGATATCGGTTTCATCGGTACTAAAGCCCGTAAAGATGGTAAAACAGTGGAAGGTGTTGATATCTATACCGGCGGAAAAGTAGGTCATGAGGCTGAGTTGGGAAGTCGTTTAGAAAAGGGTGTAGCTTGCGATGACCTCAAGCCAATTATCCGGGATTTGTTAATTCAAAAGTTTGGCGCACGTCCTAAGCAAAATCCCTAATGATCTCAGCACCATGTCTAGCCCTATAGCCCATGGTGCTGTCTATCTCACCCTATAGCCAACAGCCACAGCTATGATATAATGAATCAAAGAAATATCATCATAGCCATGATGACAAGTCTATGACAAGCACTCAAGACAAAATCACGGTCATTTATCCCGAATCCGATGGCAATCCTATGTCAGATAATACTAAACAATTTCGCTGGATTGTTGTTATTAAAGAAAACCTAGAAATCTTGTTTGATGATGATCCTAATGTGTTTGTGGCTGGAGACTTACTCTGGTATCCTCAGCAGGGTGATAATAAAATACGTCAAGCCCCTGATACGATGGTAGTATTTGGGCGACCTAAAGGCGATCGCGGTTCCTATCAACAATGGGAAGAAGGTAACATACCACCACAAGTGGTTTTTGAAATTCTTTCACCGGGAAATCGCTTGAAAGAAATGGCGAGAAAATTTAAGTTTTATGAACAATATGGGGTTGAAGAATACTATATTTTAGACCCCGATCGCCTAGATTTCAACGGTTGGCTGCGTAGTAGTGATGGGACTCTCGAAGTGATCGACGAACCGGAAAATTGGACGAGTCCCCGCTTAGGTATCCGGTTTGAATTGAAAGACGGAAACTTTACGATTTATCGCCCAGACGGTGAACGATTCCTTACACCCACCGAATTGGCTAAACAGGTGCAAACTGAACGCCAAAGGGCTGAAGCCGCCGAGGACAGGGTGCGTGAATTAGAAGAACGTTTGCGACAGCTAGAAGGCGATCGCCATAATTAATCTATATTTTTTGGGGTAAAATTGGGTAAAATCTGAAGATATGATAATAATTCCGTCTTACCCAAAATGCTCGATTATGATGTAGTTATCATTGGTGGCACTTTAGCCGGACGTAAAGCCGCTATAAACGCCTCTAAAATGCAGGGTCGGGTAGCACTATTGGAACCTGACCCACCCCCTGTTCCTGGTCAAATTCTTGGGGCTAACAGACACCACCCCCTTTTACAGATAGCTAAGGTAGCTAAACAAATGCGCCAGGTGTCACAATTCGGCATCGGTTGGGAAACCGCCGATCGCACCCTACCAGAAAATATTTTGATACAGTGGGACTCTAGTTGTCAATGGAGTGAATATATCACCACTAACCTAGAAAGTATTTATTCTCCGGCGGCGATCGCTTCTTTGGGGGTAGATATGATTTTTGGGGTAGGGGAATTTATTAGAGAACCTCGGCTGGCTTTGAAGGTCAATAATCGAATTTTGCGATCGCGTACTTTTTTACTGGCTATGGGTTCCCAACCCCAAATTCCCGACATAGAAGGATTGACTCTTACCGGATATTTCACCGCCGATACTCTTCATAAAATTACCAAAATTCCTAATCATGTTGCCCTCATTGGCGGCGACCCTAGCGCTGTGGAATTAGCCCAAATATTTAGGCGTTTGGGAAGTGATGTTACCATCATAGTTCGCAGTAACCACATACTACCGAGAGCAGAACCCCACACCGCTTTTTTGCTGCAATCTTTGTTAGAAGCTGAAGGGGTGCGGGTGCTGACTAAAACCCCTGTGATTCAGGCTAAACAAATTGATGATACCAAATGGATACAAGCCGGAAATAAGGCGATCGAAGTTGATGAAATTATCCTAGGTATCGGTCGTCAGCCTAATTTGTGTGGCTTAAATTTGGATGATATCGGAGTTCAATTTATTGGGGGTTATTTGCAGCTAAACCCTCGAAGGCAAACCACTAATCATCGAGTTTATGCTTGTGGAGAATTGGCGGGGGGTTATCCTATGCCTCATCTAGCTGAATATGAAGCCCAAGTCGCCATAAAAAATGCCCTATATTTACCCATATTTTCGGTCAGTTATGATCATGTTCCTTGGGTGATTTTTACTGACCCACCTTTAGCTAGGGTCGGTTTGACTGAAACTCAGGCGCGACGGCGCTATGGAGACCGGGTACAAGTTAGCCGCCAGATGTTTAAACAGGTTCCTAAAACTCAAATTTTGGGGGAAATTATGGGTTTTTGTGAGTTGGTCGGACATTCTGATGGTCGGCTTTTGGGGGCTACTATTTTCGGGGTTGGCGCTGATGAGATCATTAATTTTTTGGCGATCGCTATTCAAAAACGTATTACCATCAATGCGATCGCTAATTTTACCCCTCCCTGGCCAACTCTTACCGGGATAATTTCCCCAACCGCCGCCGCTTGGGTTCATCAACGACATCGAAACCAAAAATTTTGGTATAATACCCTAGAAAATATCTTTCACTGGCGCAGGTCTAATAATTAATTACTCAGATAGTGGATTTACATCATGCTGAAAGCGATTATTTTTGACTTAGATGGGACTCTGGCTAATACCGACCCTATTCATTATCAGACTTGGGTTGATGTCCTCAAAAATTATGATCTGGAAATTAACCCGGATTTTTATCGAGCTAACATTAGCGGACGTTTAAACCCTGATATTGTCCGGGATATTCTCCCGCAACTTTCCCCCGCAAAAGGGCAGATTTTGGCTGACCAAAAAGAAGCTATATTTCGTGAAATTGCCGGGAATTTAAAACCTTTACCCGGTTTAACCAAGTTGTTGGCTTGGATACAAAAACAGCAACTGCAAACTGCTATTGTTACTAATGCGCCTAGGGAAAATGCCGCCTTTATGCTGAAGGTTTTAAACTTGGTTGATTATTTCCAGACCGTTATTGTCTCTGAAGATGTCGGGGTGGGTAAGCCTGACCCGAAACCTTACCAGGTCTGTTTACAACAGTTGAATATATCCCCTCAAGATGCTATCGTTTTTGAGGATTCTACCTCCGGAATTAGATCAGCCGTTGCTGCTGGAATAACTACTATTGGTGTCGCCTCTACCCATGACCCCCAGATCTTAAAAAATTTCGGCGCAACTTATGTCATTGAGGATTTTAATAATCCCCAGTTATGGCAGGATTTGGGCAATTGTAAATAGTTGTAAATAATGCTTGACTTTGTGCTTGACTTTACTTATGCTTTTATCATAATGGGATATTGGCGAAATTCCAAATCAGGCACACATCTAATTTTTTAATATATTATAGTTTGATGTTACCAAAATCGTGAGCAATAGTCAACCTTTTTTGGGGGGGGAATTTTCAGATTTAACTTTTTTTTAATATTACAGTTAACAGTTGCCAGGTAAGCGATCGCCTGGGGGGGGGTAGTTTAAACACAGCACAACGATATAAACTAATAGTATAGCTCAATCGTGAGTCGGGGTCTGCCGCGTCACGGAGGGAAAGATAATCAATGTCTGTTAATCAAAGTAGTCAACAAGCAACCGTCCTAGCAGTAGATGACAGTACAGTTATGCAGGGCCTAGTCAAACAAGCCCTATCTAATACTTATAACGTTTTGCTGGCTGATAATGCCGTCGATGCCTTATCAGTTATATATCATAACAAAGTTTCCGTGCTACTGCTAGATGTATCGATGCCAGGAATAGATGGATTAGAACTATGTCGGACAATTCGGAGTATCCCGCAATTTCAGGCATTGCCAATTATTATGCTAACAGCCCGAGACGGGGCCTTTGATAAAGTGCAGGGGCGACTAGCCGGGGCCACAGAATACCTAACCAAGCCTTTTGATGCCCAGAAATTGTGCGAGGTAATTGATTCGGTATTGAACGTTAAGACTTGATGCCCAAATTAATCATATTTAAAATCAAGGGAGCGATCGCCTCTACCGGGAGAATGTGGCTCGCCGCCCCCAGAGCGATCGCTTCTCGGGGCATTCCAAAAACCACACAGCTTTCCTCATTTTGAGCGATAGTGATACCGCCCCATTGTGTAATTTCCATCATTCCCTCAGCCCCATCGCGGCCCATACCCGTTAATAATACTCCCAGAGTGTGACTACCGTAGAAATTAGCCACAGACTTCATAGTTGCGGTCACTGAAGGTCGATGTCCCCCCAAAGCCGGACTAGAAGAATACAAAAACCGACCATTGCGATCGATTTCCAGGTGTTTCCCCTCCGGGGCGAAATAGACATTTCCCCGTTGAGGCAAATCTCCTGCCTGAGCAATTTTAACCGATATAGAACACTGACAATTCAACCAATTGACCAATCCCTGCAAAAACCCCTCACTAATATGTTGAACACAGATAATCGGAACCGGGAGCTGAGGGGAAAACTGAGTCAGAAGGGTATGGAGAGCCTGGGGTCCTCCCGTAGAGGCACCAATCACCACCACCCGAACAGATTGAGAGCGATGGGGTGAAGTCTTTTTCTGAGGGGAAAAAGAAGTTTTCTGAGGAGTAGGAACCGCCACCGGACTATTAACTCTGCTCCCCGAATAGGATGGACTCGCCGCCGGGGAAGTCGCCTTAACAGTAGCCCCCCGTCGATGCTTAGTAAACACCTTAACCCCAGCCAGAACTCTAATTTTATGGATCAGTTCCCTACCCGCTTGCTGATAGTCAGAAGCCAGCCCAGTTTTCGGCTTAGGAAAAACATCAACCGCCCCCGCATTGAGAAGTTGAAACACATTGTAAGTATCCTCAGCCTGGACAGATGCACTAATTACCAGAATCGGCTTAGGGAAATTAGCCATCACCTCTCCAGTAAATTCCAGGCCATCCATGTGAGGCATATGTAAATCTGTGCAAATCACATCTGGCTGCAATTGAGGAATTAAAGACAAAGCCTCCAAACCGCTGCGAGCAGTACCCACAACCAGAATATCGTTGCATTCAGCCAAAATGCGTTTGAGAATAATCAGAGCAACTGGGGAATCTTCCACCAGCAAAACTCGAATCGCCATGTTGATTTTGCGTGTGTTAAAATACCGGGTGGGTCTAGCGGTTACAGTATATGACCGCCAGCCAGACCAATGAGCTCATCCCCCGTTGGATGCAGTCAAACTAATCGGCTGAGAGTTTGCAGGAGGATATCCTGGTTAAATGAGCCTTTAGTGATGTAGGCATTAGCTCCCGCTTCAGCACCCCGGCGTTTATCGTCATCAGAAGCAAGAGATGTCACCAAGATAATTGGTAACTCGCTATATTCTTGATGTTCGCGGATTTTGGCAGTGAATCCCAAACCATCTAAATTAGGCATTTGGATGTCGGAGATTACCGCATCAAAGGAGCGAGTTTTGAGTTTATTTAATCCGTCTAGTCCATCGACTGCTGTAACCACCTCATAACCTGCTGCTTCCAAAATACGCTTTTCTTGAGTGCGAGTAGCAATGGAGTCCTCCACTAATAGAATAACAGATGGGCGATCGCTTTCTAAATCCAACTCATCTGAATCAGAAAGACTAATAGAAGCCGAGGATTTCCAATTTTTCCGCACCGAGCGAATCATATCTTGGGGATTAAGCACCATACACACTTCCCCCGTGCCCAAAATAGTCGCCCCAGCAACGTTCCTTACTCGTCGCAGTAGTTGGCTTTGGGGCTTGAGGACAACATCTTGTTCATCAATAAGCGTGTCAACGAATAGGCCTAGTCGATTTTCCCCCATCCTTAGAATTATACAAGATCTAGCCTTCGATGGTTGAGATTGATTTCGGTCATGGCTCAGATTAGCTTCCCAGGGTCTGACATTTTCCCTCAGCCTTACCGATAGCATATCCCCTGTTGTTTCTCGTTCCGACTCATCTCGCTGAGACTTCCGTTGGTGATTCCAACCCCTGATAGCATTACGGTTAGATTGCAATTCTAGCAAGTCCACTAAACACATCACCGACACAGGTTGGTCATCAAAAAGAATCGTATCTCGACCCTCAATGGCAAAAATATCCGCATCATCCACCAATAGGGTAGTTTGCACATACTCTACAGGAATCGCATAGGAAATGCTATCAACCGCCACAATCAACACATGGGCTGTAGCCAGGGTAGTTCCCAATTGAATGCGGAAAGTAGATCCCCTTCCAGAGGTCGAATCAACGTTAATCGTCCCTTTGAGGTGTTCAACATTAGTCCTAACCACATCCATACCCACACCCCGCCCCGAAACCTCTGTCACCGATTTACGGGTAGAAAAACCGGGAGTAAAAATCAACGCTTGAATTTGTGGGATAGTCATTCCCACCAATTCTTCTGGCTGACAAATTCCCCGTTTAATGGCGGTTTGTTTAATTTGCTCAATATCTAAACCTCGGCCATCATCGCTCACCTCAATCACCACACTGGTAGCCGTTTGATATCCCCGTAGGCGGATAGTCGCCTTGGGTGGTTTTGCCCTTTTTTGACGTTCCGTGGGAGTTTCTATGCCATGATCAACAGCATTACGCAAAATGTGCATTAGGGGGTCTTTCATCTCCTCTAGGATGCGTTTATCCGCCCTAGTTTCGCCGCCCTCAATTACCAATTCTATCTGTTTATTCTGTTCCCTAGCTAAATCCCGCACCATGCGCGGAAATAGGTTAAATATCGTCGATAGGGGTAACAGTCGCAGGGTACGCACTCCCTCTTCTAGTTCGTCAGAAATTAAATCCAGACGAGCCATATCTTCATAGATGGAAGTTCTTAGCTGATTGACTAATGTGCTAAGAACCTCTAAGCGATCGCCTGTTCTTTGGTGGTAACTTTGTAATTGTCCCATCGTACCCTTACCATTAGATAAACCCTCCTTAGCTTCCAGGTCATGGAGAGCAAATCTATTGATAAAAGCATCCCGACTCCATTCTTCCAATAGGTTGGTAATTTCCTCAATTTCTGCTAACCTATGGGCAATGCGAATTTTAGTTACCGTCAACTCTCCCGTTTGAGTCATCAGAGCATCCAGGTTTCGTGTCGCTACCCGAATTGTCTCAATTTTATAGGTCGAACTAGGGACAACTGCTCGACTAGCAGGGGCTGGATTTTCTACTTCAATAATTGGACTAGCCCCTTGTTCCGGGTTCTCTGGGGTTTGCTCATCCTTCCTGAAACCATCTAGCGGGGCTGGTGTTTCTTCGGTCTCTGGGATAGTTTCCGCCTCTTCCTCCTCGTCTTCCGTGGTTGTTGGCGCTGTCAGGTTCTCATCCCCAGACTCATCAGAATCAGCTACAGCAGCCGTCTGAGTCTCTGTGGGTGGCGTAGTTTCCCCTTCTGGCTTCGCCCCCATTAAATTCGCTAACACATAAAAGGCGTTAACCCCGCAAGGTTCCCCAGTAACAGCTTCTGTCACCAGTTTCCGAATTGCATCAAGTCCTTGACCCATGCGATCGCTCATTTCATGGGAAAACGTATCCTCTCCCCTATTTATAGCCCCTAACAGGTGTTCTAGTTGGTGAGCCAGGGTAGAAACATCCTTAACCCCCAACATTCCCGCATCTCCCTTCAAACTGTGAGCTTCCCGCAGCAGTTCATCTATTTTCCCCTTATCGTGAGGGTTTTGTTCTAGGTACAGAAAACCATCATCAAGTTTTTGTAAATGTTCCTCACTGGCAATTTTAAAGACTTCCCGCAATTCGTCATCTTCAATCATGGTAATTTCTCCTAGCCATAAACTCTTGCTAAACCAGATTTTTTAAGCCCTGGGCGGTATTATTAAGTTGCTCAGTACCTGCTCGACTTTGAGCCAAACCGTTCGCTGTTTCTTGCGCCGCAGTATTTAGGCTATTCATCGCATCAATCACCTGCTCTACCGCCATCGCCTGTTGTTTAGTATTCAGAGAAATTTGTTGAATATTCACCGCCACATCATTGATAGAAACGATAATTTTTTCCACAGCCTTCGTCCCCTCTTCCGTTACTATCACAGTAGAATTAGCCGAATTTTGAATATCAGCAATTAGAGAGCCAATTTTTTCCGCCGACTTGCGACTTTGATCAGCTAATTTGCGGATTTCACTAGCCACCACCCCGAAACCTTTACCATGTTCCCCTGCTCTGACCGCTTCCACCGAAGCATTCAAAGCCAGCATATTAGTTTGATTAGCTAAATCACTAACCAAATTAGTAATATTATATATCTGGCTGAGGTTTTCACTCAAACGCAGGATTTGAGCCTGAACCTGTGACATTTTTTCCCGCAAACTCGGACTACCATCTAATGTATCTTCTTGGCGATTACTTCCCGCCAAAGCCAGCACCTGACGCGCTCCCGAAGACGCAGCAGAAGCCTGTTCAGAACACTGACGGGAGGAAGCCCCCAACTCATCCATACTCGTGCTAGTTTCATTCACAGAAGCAGCCTGTTGAACAGCCACCCTTTCCTGTTCTTCAATAGTAGTAGCAATCTCCGTAGCTGCTAGGGCGATGTTATTGGCTTCTTGGGTAATTTTCTGAACAATAGTAGTGATAATCCAACTTCCTAAAATAATCGAAACTATCACCGCTAGACCAATACTAACCCACACAGATGATAACAGATTATTCAGAGCTTGGCTTTGGCTGGCTACTCGCATATTTACCAGTTCCGCTTCCCGACTCTTCATCTGATCAATTAACTTAGCAGTATCCTCAGCAACTCTGATCCCTATGCCATTTGCTATCCAGGTTTGACGAGCTGCTTCTATGTCACCAGCCCCTACTATTTGGATTAGACCCTCGTGAAATTCGACTAAATCATCATACTGTTTCCGAATTTCCTCCATGGTTTTAAGTTGATTTTCATCAGTCATAGTTTCTGTTAACGAACCTATGATTTGATTAGCATCATTTTTGGCTTGATTCCAGCTATTTATAGATGTAGGATTGTTGGCAATCAAATAGCCTCTCAGGGTTCTGGACATAGCCTGAAGATTCCAGGATATCTCAGCAATATCTTCAGCTATTTGACGAGATACATTTAGTTGCTGGGCTTCGCTTTGCACCCGACCGACGTTAACAGAAACCACCGTGGCACTAGCAATCATCAGGAATATGGGAATAGTATATCCTCCCACAATCCAGTATCTTAACTTTTTAAACATCAGCATTTTTCGTAACTCCTAAAAATGTTAAATAATCGTCAATCCGCTAAATTTACTGTCTGAATATCCCCGGTTTATGAATATTCAAATTATCCCTAAATAATGGACTCCAGCTCATCAGCTATATGTTTTAGCTGTTCCATGCCTTTTTTGGTTTGTCCGATACCATTGGCGGTTTCGTTGGCTCCCTGCTTTAGGGAATTCATGGCTTCCAAAACCTGATTAATGGCGAGGGTTTGTTGCTTAATATTCAGAGATATTTGTTGATTATTCACAACTACATCATTTACTGCTTCTTTGACACCTAAAAAGGCTTCGGCAGTTTTTTGGGCGACATCAACATTGGAGCGAACTGTTTTAGTTCCCTCTTCTGTGACCATCACGGTGGAATTAATCGCGGTCTGAATATCGGAAACTAAAGTACCGATTTTTTGGGCGGATTTCTGACTCTCATCAGCCAGTTTGCGGATTTCGGTGGCAACTACCCCAAAACCGCGACCATGTTCTCCGGCTCGTACTGCTTCAACAGCGGCATTTAGGGCTAACATATTAGTTTGATTAGCCAAATCAGCGACTAATTGGGAGATGTTACCAATTTGATTGGTCTGTTCACTGAGGCGGAGAATTTGTTGGGCTATTCCCTCTACTTTATCTTGGAGGGTTGCCATCCCTTCTAAGGTGCTATTAACTGCAGTTTGACCACTTTCGGACAGGGATAAAGCCTTTTTCGCTCCGGTGACGGCGGCTTCTGCTTGTTGGGTAGCGGCTTCGGAGGAGGCTCCTAATTCATCCATGGTGGAGGTGGTTTCGCTAACGGCTGCTGCTTGTTCTGTAGCAATGCGTTCATGTTGTTCTGTGGCGACAGCAATTTCTGTGGAACTCTCGGAAATAGCTTTAATGGTTTGTTTAAAGGTGTTAGCAATAGATTGGCTTAAAAAGTAACCTAGGGGAGAGGCGATTACTATGGAAAGTAAGATTAATAATCCAAATAATAACAGGGTTTCATTTAATACGGCGCGAGCTTTCTCTCTTTCGATTGAGGCTACCCGCAGTTGTAAATCAATTAACTCCTGAAGTCTGGCGGTGAGGGGGTCTATGACATCATATAATTGTCCGTCAAAGGCGGCTAAGTCTTCGGGATTGCCTCTTTGTAGGGCTTGTTGCAGTTCGGTAATGCGATTTTGGGCGGGAAGAAATAATCGGTCAATTTCGTTGACGAGTTCTCTTTCTTCTGGTGTTAATTCGGTGTTTTTATAACTTTCCCAGTTAGTGCTAATTGTTTCTATGGAACGATTAACAGTGTTTAAGGCTGCATTGGTGCTGATTAAGCCACTATTGGCTTTATTGACGGCATCAATTATCTGAATAGCATAGGCATCGGAGATATTTTTGATTTGCTGAAGGGGTATAACCCGATCATCATAGATAGTGCCAATGCGCGAATCGATGCGCCAGAATGAAAAAACCGAATAGCTACTTATAGCTAGGATGACTGTGGCGGGTATCAGGAAGAAACCGCAGTAAAGTTTGGTGGTTAATCTTTGCATCATGTTAGTAAAAATAGGCGCTGATTGGCATTGCTGTCTATAAATGGTCGAGGGTCGGAGGGTCGGCAACTGTGGCTAATCTGAAAAAATAGCTAAATTCTGATTATCACTACTATTTTACGCGGGAATATGCCAAACGATAGAGTTTTTATAATTAGTTAACAATTGGTTTATATTTCTTCATTAACTACCAGGGTTTCTTGGACTAGGATTTTTTCGAGGTCTAATAAACTCATCATCCGGTTTTGTGCTTGGGGATTTTGGCGATCGCGATAAATTGCTGTCCCTCGTAAATATTCATCTTGGGTAGAATGAACAGCGGCGGGAACTAGCTTAATAGCGGAGGGGTTTAGATAGGTGACATCAAAAATATCATTAACAATAATTCCGGCGACTACTTCACCAACTTGGACGATCGCGGCTTTTTGAGAATTACCGTTAATATCCATTGGTAGACCCAAAATTCCCCTAATATCAACCAAGGTGACAATTTCACCCCGCAGGTTCATATTACCGACGATATGAGGGGGCGTGCAAGGAATAGGGGTAACATTATGAATATCGGTAAATTCCCGAATAATCGAGAGATTTACGCCAAAGTATTCACCGTTTAAACCAATGACAGCCAAGGACATTAACCCGGACAATTCATCTTTCTCGGTCTTGCGCCTCAAATTCTCGGCACGTTCCCGAAAAATCTGCCTTTCTTCTGGTGTTGCGTCAGGACAGAAAGCGGGAATTTTACGGTTTTTGGGGACTGGATAATCATGGTCATCTCGATGAGTTTCACTCCCTAAACTATCTCGATGAGAATTACTGCGATCGGAGATAATTTCGGGACTATCAGATATAATATGATCCCGTAAAGATTCGGGATTTATGATCATAATAATCTGGTCTTCAATTTCGGCATATCCAGCGATCGCATGATGATGAGAGCCGGAACTATGGTAACTTGGTATTTCTACCATCATACTATAGGGAATCTTACTGGTTATATCCTCGGAGGAAATCATCTGCACTTCGCACACTTCATTCACCAAAATTCCCAACTTTTCATCACCTAACTGTAGGACAATAATAATATCATCAATTGCATAAGGATTTTGACTATATGCAAGTCCAAAATGAATATTTAAGTCAATGATTGATAATAGTTCACTGCGTAAATTCAGAATACCTACTAATTCGGGGGCTGCTTCGACAATGGGGGTGAGTTCAGGTAAGGAGAAAATCTCTTGAACTAAGAAGCCATCTACGCCATAATTCAATCCTCCCAACTTAAACATCAGATAAGGTTTAGTTTCCATAATTTTCAGTGCCTTATTTATTAATACAAAATCAGATTTAATTTTTGTTGGAGATAAGCCTTTAAGTCTCCTCCTAAAATTTCCCCTAAATAGGGTACAGGAAGATGGGCAGGAACTGTATTTAACAGGGATAATGCAGTTAAGTACAGTTTTTTGGCTTGGGGTAAATTTCCTTCCCTTTCGTGGACAGTTGCTAACTCGAGATGAGCGCAAATTGACGAAGCAGAAACATCGGATAAATAGATGATTCTTTTGGAGAAAATTTTAGCGTTTTGTAAGTCCCCTTGCTCCTGGGCAATGTGCAACAAAATATAATAAGGTTCAATGGATAATGACTGAATTTCCAAGGCTTTTTGACAATGTAAAATTGCCTGATCATGCTGTCCGCTATTGGCATAAATTTTCGCCATTAAATAATGAGCATCAAAATTTTGGGGATGGTTAGCGACAAATTCTTGAACTTTTTTGAGGGCTTCATTATAGGCTTTTTGGTTGATGAGCTTTTTGGCTTCTTCGAGGCTTTGACTAATGGCGATCGCCTGTTCTGATGCAGTGGGTATCGCGGAAATGGGTGGCGGTACAATCGATAAAGTCGAGAGATTACCTTGTTTCTGTTGACCGTGATTGGCGGGAGGTTGAGAAGGGGATGGTAAACGGCTACCATTGGGGTGATAATAGGCTCGATTTAGCAACGGGGATAAAGGCTGGCGATGGTTTAGGGAGACATTGGGGGAGGATACAGAGAGATTTTGGGGAGGTTTTTCCCGTTGATAAATCACGGACTCTGGAAAAATGCAGGCTTTAAACTCATCAAGTAATAATCCCTGAATTTCTGCATGGGCTGTCATCAGATACCCACCGGGCCTAAGTACCTGATAGAATTTTCTCAGAACCTGTACAATATAGGGTTTCTCGAAATAAACAAAAACATTTCTACATAAAATTAAATCGATTTTACCAAGACTGGCGATCGCATTGGTACAATTATCACTCACCAAGTTAAGTTTCAGGAACCTAACCAAACTTTTAGCGGCGGGATTAACTAACCAATTCTGTCCTTGGGGATAGAAATATTGACGTTGCACCTCGGGGTCAACCATGCGAAAAGACCAATGGCTATATACGCCATCTCTAGCGCGTTGTAGGGCGACTTCATTAACATCAGTTCCGGTAATCTCAATTAACCAATTTGACCAGTCTGGGAGCAACTGTTGCACTAAAATAGCTAAAGAGTAGGCTTCTTCCCCGGTAGAACATCCAGCACTCCACAAACGCAGAGTTTTAGAGGATTTTCGGGCGGCGATCAACTCGGGTAGTATGACCTCACGCAATAACTTAAACTGACCGCGATCGCGAAAAAAGTAGGTTTCCGTGGTGGTCAACAAAGGCATCAATTCCGACCATTCGGTTTGACTCTCGGTATTGGCGGCGGTGAGCAAATTATAGTATTCATTCAAACTAGAAAGATGTAGTTGCTGAACCCGTCGCCAAATTTTTTGGGAGAAAGTCCCATAATCCTGGGGTCGAATATGTAGCCCAGTCATGGTAGCAATTAGTTGAATAAGCTGTTGAATCATTGACCATTAAGTTAAGTTATTTGCCCAAACAACACTATCAAAGGCAAGAGGGAACAGTAGAGAGTGAATTAATTTTTCCTTAAACTTGCTAAAGTTGAAAGGGAAAATAGTTATATTTTAATTATCTATTGTAAACGGAGGCAACCCGAACAGGCTGCCTCTATAGTTGTGATGTGTTTGCTATGCTGGATAAATCCTGATCCGGCGGTTGGGTTCCTCGCCGAAACTGTTAGATTTCAGGCGATAGTGTTCGACCAGTTCATGCTGCATTTTTCGCACTTTTGGGGAACGAGGTAAAAGTTCCACAGGTTGACCCTTGGGAATGACAATTTCCTCTACTGCTAGTCTGGCTTCCTCTAAGGCTTCGAGTTCATCAGAGGAATTCCCGGAAGCAAACAGAGTCAGATCAGGAACTTCTGGAGTGCTAGGATCCGACCTGTGTAGTAACCGATGCAGAGCCTTAGCAATCTGAGGGGGACTGCCAGATTTAACGGTGTGAATGGGTATATGGCGATTTTTTGCCATTTGTCGCAGCTTGGACTGATTGCGAATATGCGATCGCAAAGCCAAGACGACATCAGCACTGTCAATATCCTTAGTCACCACCACAGGCAACATCAGAGTGCGAATCACCTGATCTATCTGATAGCGAGCGATCGCATAGGGATAGATATGCAGAGGCAAATCATCCTCATTAAATCCATTATCCCCCAGATCCAAACCATTGTCATCCCCCAATCCTTGACTATCAAAGGAGGCATTCAGCAACTGTTCAAATTCCTGGGTGGCGGGTTTATTTTCCGGCGCAGACCCTTCGCGAACAGTAGTGCTAGTGGGAAGTGGCATCATTTTCCCGGAAGCCCGCAGACCCCCCAAACCCGGTGCAGACAAAGGGGGTAAGGGTCGGGATGAACCAGTAGATGCTCCTGCTGGCACCGCATTCCGAGCGGCGGGGGTGCTATAACGTTCTTGGGTAACAGTGACTTCACCGCGATCGTTCATTTGTCTGACCTGTAAAGTCGGCTGCATTCCCCGCAGCAAACCATCAACAGTAGTTGATACCGACTCATGGACAACCCAACGTTCCCGTTCCAACATTTCTATGGCAATATCAAAAGTTGGGGGAGCCTTACGTTCCAAAACGGTTTTTTGAGAACCCCGCCGCCGTGCTTCATCATCTCCCAGAGTGACGGCTTGAATTCCGCCAATCAGATCTGCTAAAGTGGGGTTCTTCATCAGGTTTTCAATGCGGTTACCGTGGGCGGTTCCGATTAATTGCACACCCCGCTCGGAAATTGTGCGGGCGGCGAGGGCTTCCAATTCTGTGCCTATTTCGTCAATGACAATCACTTCGGGCATATGGTTTTCCACCGCCTCGATCATGACCTGATGTTGCAGTTCTGGACTGGCTACCTGCATACGTCTGGCTCGTCCAATGGCGGGGTGCGGAATATCTCCATCCCCGGCAATTTCGTTAGATGTATCGATAATTACGACCCGTTTATGGAGTTCATCAGCTAGGACGCGGGCAATTTCTCGCAGGGCAGTAGTTTTGCCGACACCAGGACGACCTAGCATCAAAATTGAGCCTCCGGTTTCTACCAAGTCTCGGATCATGCCGATTTTGCCAAATACGGCGCGACCAACTCGACAGGTTAAGCCGATAATTTTCCCGGTGCGGTTGCGAATGGCACTAATCCGGTGTAGGGTTTTTTCAATACCGGCTCGGTTGTCACCGCTAAACTCACCAATGCGGGATATGCAATGGCCCAAGTCATCCCAGGTAACAGGCTGTTGGGATAGGTATTCGGCATTGCTGGGAAAACGAGCCTCTGGGAGACGACCCAAATCCATAACTATTTCAATCAAACATTCGCGTTCTGGGTGGTTGATCAGGTTTTTTCGGACTGTTGGGGGAACAATATCAAGCAATCTGTTAAGGTCGTCTGTGATCTGCATACTTCTCAGGTTGAAGTGTTCAATCAATAGGGTGAGAACTGGTTGAGGGATTTGGAGGCAGGAAACCTCAAAATCCTTTGATTTGGGCAACTAGGGAACTTGCTAGGTTAACGGCTTTCCATAGTAGGTCTGCTTGGGTTTCTAATTGAGTGATTTTTGACATTTCTAGGGGGTCAGATTCCTGATTAGGAGATTCTAGGGATTCCCAAATGGGGGAAAGTAAGGTGCGAGCATAGCTACCATAGGCGACTCCGGCGACTTTTGGGGAAGTGGAGTTTTTCTCGGTTCCCTCATCGGGGAGAAGTTTTAGCGATCGCAGCTTGGCTACAGTATAATCATTTGTGCCTCCTGCTAGTTGCACATATCCTGGTAGTTGGGCGGATAACACCTTTTGGCTCAGTTGAATGCTGGCTCTGGTGGTGCCACTACCTATGTCGCCACTCATGGGTCTACCGTCGGTTTGCCAAATTAAGGCGGTTGTTGACGGTAGGGGAGTGATTAGCTGGTGCAGACTCCACAAATAATCGATTAGGTCGGGGCTGTTGGGACAGCTAATGGCGATCGCTTTTAGTTGGTGTATCCAAGGCTGAATATGATTCCACAGGCGACGGAAGTCGGCTTCGCGATCGCTTTGGGTGTGGATTTCGATGGCATCAACTCCGGTTTGAAATATCAGCGGCGCGACGGCTTCTGGGGTAAATACATAGGACCGAGCGCGGATCAAATTTGATGGACAAACGGGAATACACCGACCACAGCCATAGCATAGTTCATCTATAACCCCAGCTTGTAGGTCGCTAAAAGCGATCGCCCCCGCCGGACAAATGCTTTCACAGGGACGGGGACAATGGCTGGGACAGGCTGTGGCTTCAAATTCAGCTTTCCGAAAATGGGGATCTTCTCCGTCGTTGAGGCTGACCATTAACCACGGTCTCCCTCGATAGCCAAAACCTCGGCGGCGAGCCTGATTTCCTAAATCAGCACATAATGCGATCGCTTCCAGGGTAGCCTTGATCACGGCTGGGTCCGCCGCCACATCAATGCAGTCCGCCCCCGCTAGGGTATAAGCTAGGGCCAAATGGCGCACTGATGGCAGGTGCTGGTAACTGGCTCCACAAATGAGTTTGAACCAGCGACCTGTTTTCAGTGATGTTAGAGGGGAATCAGTAGTGATCACATTTTCTATGTTTACATGGATGCGGGAAATGGTTGGCGCTTAGGCAACGGCGATCGCATTTTTTAAAGGTTTCCAGCTAAATTGGCGATCGCCTCCCATCTCTATGGCAATTTTAACCCGAGGTTCAATACTCGGTAGGCGACTGAGAAAATCGACCTCTTGGCTTGACAAAATATGCCCTTCTATGATCCATAATACTAATCCCTTGGAGTTAGGGGGCAGATTCTCTAACTGATAGTTGACCACCGGAGGAAGATAATAAATATCTCCCACCGCCGCATCATTACCACTGCTTTTTTTACCTAGGTGAGGCGGTCGGACACCATGAACCCCCAACAAGTACGCCGCCAAGTCACCCAATCCCCTGGCTGATAGGCTATAGGTAGTATAACCAGCTATCCTGAGACGGCGGCGGTAACGTCCCTCAAATCCTCCCTCCAACGGAACATAGAGCGCTAAAGCTCCTTCCGACTCCAAATCTCGAATTAGTTTCCCACCGGTTGTAATCAGTGCCATAGGTTCAATTACCGTCTGTTTGCTCAACTGTTACCTTAAATTTACCAGATTTAGGCGATCGGGCAACCTTCCGGCCACACAATTGATAATTCTAGGGGCGGGTTCTTCTATAACCTCGCCCCGGAAATTAATAATTAATAATTAATAATTAATAATTAATAATTAATAATTAATAATTAATAACTGCTAATTATCAACCTCGCCCCGGAAATTAATAATTAATAATTAATAATTAATAACTGCTAATTATCTACCTCGCATCCCCACCTAGAAATTGATGATTCATTACAGG
>NZ_JARPLU010000550.1:0-426 GCF_032349615.1 Limnospira sp. PMC 1279.21
CTAGGAGGTTATTTCGGCATTGCAGCCTTATTTGACTCCTAAACGTTTCGCACTAGGTTGTTTAATTACACCTTTTATCAGTTCTGTGTGGGCTTTGACTGCTTTGTTACTGGGTTTGATGTGAGTTTTATGACCGATTAATCGGTTTGTTGTCCCACCTATTTTTCCAGATTTATATTTTCCTGCTGGGTATTGCCTGATATTGAATCCGAGAAAATCCAACCCTGGTTCTTCAGTTTTGCCATTATACTCAATGGAATTGAGTGTATGACAGATTCGAGTCTTTCCAGGTTTAATCTCTAATCCTACAGGTTTTAGCCATTCGGAAATTGCAGTTTTGCACTGTTCAATGATTTCTAGTGATGGTGATATTATAGCATTAGTCAAGGTGGTTAGGACGCAGCTTTGAGAACGGAATCCATGGCG
>NZ_JARPLU010000551.1:0-424 GCF_032349615.1 Limnospira sp. PMC 1279.21
ATTTCATACCCGAAGGTCTCGCAGGTAGGGGTCGAGAGGGAAGTCGCCTTCCCCCACTCCCATTCAAAACCGTGCTTGATACTTTCGCATCACACGGCTCCTGATGTAGATACCCCTTGGCAACGGGAACAGGGTTACCAACCCCTGCTTTTGTACTTCAACTTTTGGAGCTAAATACAACATCGTAGTGTTTAAACTCGCTTTCGCCGTTAAACTCCTGTTGATTGCAGTAACTATATCTACACCGTGACTAGTGGGCATATCCTAACCATTACAATTAGGCTTTGGCTTTCAGTCACATCCCTTCCCCTTAAAGGCATACGATTACACTTTCACTACTCAACAAGATGTACCTGCCGAGAGCCTAAAAAAAGGGGTTTAAACGTTCCGTTTATATGGGCATTCCATCTTTAGACTTGTCCTG
>NZ_JARPLU010000552.1:0-423 GCF_032349615.1 Limnospira sp. PMC 1279.21
GCAAAACAGGTGTTCACTCATGGTTCTCAACCAGACAAGTCTCAGTCCAGAACGAGAAATGGTTGAGGACATCCTCGCCATCCTCCACTGCTTTAGCTCCAGATTATACGGACGGAGTAAATACAAAACTCAGGTCAAAGAAGATCCGGATTTACCCCAGCCCCGAGCTAAATCAAGTCTGGCGTAAATGGCTGGCTGCTTGTCGGTATTGCTACAACCAAGCAATTGCATTATCCCGGAGTGGTAAACGACTAAGCAAGTTAAAGTTACGCAATAAAGTGATGCAGAGCGACTTGCCTGCATGGGTCAAAGAAACACCCTGCCATATTCGGCAAAATGCCATCTTTGATGCCTATCAGGCTTTGAGCGCCAGTCCTGATGCCAGGTTTAGAAGTTGTCGTGACAGCTCTCAAGGGATTAAGT
>NZ_JARPLU010000553.1:0-421 GCF_032349615.1 Limnospira sp. PMC 1279.21
TCCTATCCCTGAGAAACCCGGTTTTTTATCTACATCTTAGCCAAAGTAGGTTGGTGTAGTTGGTGTAGGTTGGGTGCAGCATAGCGAAACCCAACACCCCCTGGGTCAACATATACCCCTTTCCAAGGCCAAGAAACCCGGTTTTTTGAAAAAACCGGGTTTCTGAGAACCTCCTTGGGGGAACCCAACACCCTGTGGGAAACATATACCCGCTGTTGGGTTCCGTTGCACTCCACCCAACCTACCCAGAGCTAATTTAATATTCATAAACTTTCCTATCCCTGAGAAACCCGGTTTTTTATCTATAGCACCAGACAGGAAAGTTAGGACGTATAATGGAGAGGACGAGATGACTAAGAAGACCAAAAATGCCAGCCCCCTATAGTTACGACCTCAGACAAAAAGTTATTGATGCAATTGA
>NZ_JARPLU010000554.1:0-418 GCF_032349615.1 Limnospira sp. PMC 1279.21
GAGCGCTATTACTACGCATCCGGTTAATTACCTATCAACCTGCGGAATGTAGGATGGAAGACTAAGGGGGGGCGCAAGCGCTCCTTACTTCGCCAACGCTTTCATGGATGGCTTAAAGGTATGATTCGAGATTTGACGGAGATGAAGTGGCAAGAGATAGGCGGTAAGGTCATTGATGTCGTAGCTCCACCTAAAAGTTGGCTTATGACGGTAGTGGAGTCGAAAGGGCGAGACTCCAACAACTATGCCCTGGCTAAATTTTCCTCGGGCAAGCGATACAATGCCGACCTCAATGGGGCGCTCAATATTGCTGCACGAGGTATTCTTAAGCTCACTCGCCGTAGAGCGAAGCTCTTCTCGAAGAGCATGATTTAATCTCAAATTAGGTTAACATTTGACGGCAATACGGTATAATACT
>NZ_JARPLU010000555.1:0-415 GCF_032349615.1 Limnospira sp. PMC 1279.21
GTTCAAGAAGGCGACGGATGAGGCAAGCGGCTCAACGAATGAGAACCAAAATCCGGAATTTAGTGGATGAAGCCCACAAACAAATTGCTCACTACTTGACTCACAACTACAGCATAATTTTTCTGCCGACCTTCGAGACTTCCGATATGGTTGCCAAGGTGAAGCGTCTAATCAGGTCTAAGACTGCCCGCGCCATGCTGACATGGGCGCATTATCGATTCAAACTAACCCTGAGACATCAAGCCGAGATAACTGGAACCACAGTTGTAGATGTGACGGAAGAATACACCAGCAAAACCTGTACTCACTGTGGTCATGTGCATTCCCAGCTAGGTGGCTCAAAAGTGTTCCGATGTCCTGAGTGTGGGTTCACTCTACCACGGGACTGGAACGGTGCTTTTGGAATCTTTCTAAT
>NZ_JARPLU010000556.1:0-415 GCF_032349615.1 Limnospira sp. PMC 1279.21
GTCTTCTTAGTCATCTCGTCCTCTCCATTATACGTCCTAAGTGTTCTGTCTTGTACTATATATCATGCTATATTTAAATATGTCAACATATATATATTATTTTTTTAGAGAGGCCACGTGGAGTCATCTAATGAGCAGAACCAAGCAACTAAAAAGGAAAACTCGCAGCACACTGTACGGGGAAACCAAGAAGTCAGTTTCTATGACGTTAACGGAAACCGCAGTCAAGGTGCTGGATCAGATGGCTATAGAGTTAAACCTGACTCGATCCGAGTTAGTGGAACAGATTGCCAGGGGGATTATTTCCAGCCAGGGCGGGAAAGTGTCCCCAGAACAGGCGGGAAAATTTTAAGCCTGCTGGCTCAGTACAGGACAAAAAAGCTGAAAGTCTTAGCCAAAAGGGAATCTAGCCGAT
>NZ_JARPLU010000557.1:0-408 GCF_032349615.1 Limnospira sp. PMC 1279.21
CGCGATAGCTACTAGACTAGGGTTTACTGAAAATGGAGCATATGGGAATCGAACCTGATACATAGCCTATAACCCCTATTCTACCGTTACTTAGGTGTTACTCAAAACCGTAGTAGGATCTATCAATTTGTAGCCATAAAATAACCCCTAGGAGTTTAATCTAGGGGTATTAACTTATGAGATTGTAGTGGGTAAATTAATCTATCTGATAAATTACCCTAAGGAATAATTTAGCTTCAGGGCTGTCAATGTCAACCCCCAAGGCAGTTAACCTTTCCAGTGCTACATTTAACGGCACGGGTAATTTAGCTACTCCTTTTAAGACTTCTAAGGTAGCGTCAATCCCCTCCGTTTTGATTAGGGGTCGAGAATGGAGTCGCCTCCATCCCCTCCCATTCAAAACCGTAT
>NZ_JARPLU010000558.1:0-404 GCF_032349615.1 Limnospira sp. PMC 1279.21
CAGGCGGCAGAAAGTTTATGGAAAATCGGACAAGGAAATCCTGATGCGATCGCTGTATTGGTCGAAATTATCCGCACCACTGAGGATAAATATACCCGTTATCAGGCAGTAGAGAGTTTAGGGAAAATCGGACAGGGAAATCCCGATGCGATCGCTGGTTTGCTCGAAATTATCCGCACCACTGAGAATGAAAAGACCCGTATTCAGGCGGCAGAAAGTTTATGGAAAATCGGACAAGGAAATCCTGATGCGATCGCTGTATTGGTCGAAATTATCCGCACCACTGAGGATAAATATACCCGTTATCAGGCAGTAGAGAGTTTAGGGAAAATCGGACAGGGAAATCCCGATGCGATCGCTGGTTTGCTCGAAATTATCCGCACCACTGAGAATGAAAAGACCCC
>NZ_JARPLU010000559.1:0-403 GCF_032349615.1 Limnospira sp. PMC 1279.21
GCGCCCAACAAGCCGAAGAACGCGCCCAACAGGAGGCAGAACACGCCCAACAGGAGGCAGAACGCGCCCAACAGGAGGCACAACGCGCCCAAAAAGCAGAAGAACGCGCTCAACAGCAGGCAGAACGCGCCCAACAGCAGGCAGAACGCGCCCAACAGGAAGCAGAACGCGCCCAACAGGAAGCAGAACGCGCCCAACAGGAAGCAGAACGCGCTAACCGCCTGGCGGAAAGACTGCGGGAATTAGGCATTGACCCTGATGCTATGTAAGGGAAAAAGTTGAACCAGTTTAGGCACAGAACCCACCCCAAGGAGGCAACATGGTAACAGAGATTAAAACCACTCCCAAAACCCCAATTATCTACCCCGAAAGCGACGGTCAACCTATGGCAGAAAACACCGAC
>NZ_JARPLU010000056.1:0-13261 GCF_032349615.1 Limnospira sp. PMC 1279.21
GGCGCGGCACGAAAATTCTCGTTTGGGGTAGCACCCCATTCCGTCCAACAAAACTTTCTGTCTTGACTTTGAACTTCCCAAAGCCTCCCAATTTTCGAGAACCTGCAACGATTTTCCAGCTCTCACAATTCGGCAATTGAGGGAGCAAGCAAACTCTATAAAACCCACTCAAGGGATTAGATATTGCCCTTGCTGAAAATATTAAACACATCTCTCGTTTTTGTCAACAGTTTTCTTCAATTTATTTACCTTTTAGAAATTGATATTTTATCTGAGTTAGGCGACCAAAAAATAGGCGCAATCTTCCGGCGCAAAATCACTTTTTCGGTCGCCACAGAACCCTCAGCAGTCAGCTTTCAGCCCCGACTGAAACATTATTAAAAACCAGAATATAGCGGTTTCCCAAGCTGTGATGTACGGTTTAAAGCCCCTCGCCCTCTTTGGGAGAGGGGTTTGGGGTGAGGGTTATACATCATGAGAACCTCCATAAAAATTAATCCAGTGATTACCCATTAAAATGGCATCGCCATCGGGTTCATTTCAGTTTCTAGAGTTGGAGTTTCCCGCCAACCTAATTGAACCGGCACATCATAAAGCCGCCCCGGCCCAAACCGTGACCAAAAATGACGCAGCCCCGGCACAATCACCTTGACCACATTCAAACCAATATCTGGGCGAGTTTGGTCTAGTACCAACGTTTCTAACCCCGCCGCCCGCACAATCTCCACACAGGTAGTCACATCCTCGCGGATATCATTCCCCCAGCGTTTCGGATAGTCCTGCATCGTTTTCAGCGGTTGAGCAGCATCAGGAGCCAAATAGGGCTGATTCTCTAACGTCGCTTCCAAGAGCCAACGTTTGGCATCGCCATCCAGTTGGTCATCCGGTACTTTGTCCAGTTCCAAGCCCAACTGATTTACCTCCGTTAGGGCGCGGAGAATGGCAATGGTGGGGTCAAGATGCGCCCCAAAACCGAGAATCAACCGTTCCGAGTTGCCCACCTTGCGCCGCGACACCCCCGCAAAAGCAGGAATCCCCAAATCGGCCGTCAAATCCAACGCCCACAAATCCCGGTCATTCTCCCCATAAAACTGTTGCAACTCCAAAAAGTAAGGCTCATCAAAACTGCTCAAATCCACCGCCGGACGACGCAAGCGGTTATACCACCACAGCGCCACACTGTCCCGTTCCACCAATTCCAAAAACCCTTGTAAAATCGCCTCCTCTAGGGTGTTCCCCGCCGCGTTGCCATTGGAGTCAGCCCTGCAAAAGCGTTGACCTTTCGGCATCGGATAGTTGTAATAACAAAAAGCCGTGGGTAAGTATTTGTGACACTGTTCCGTTAGCGACCAAACCGGAGTCCAGTCAATGCTTTGGTCAGGGTCAAAGCGTTGGGGAATCCAGTCATGGGCGGCTTGGCGATTTTGATTAATCTCCTCACGGCGGGCAAATTGGCTGTCACTAATACAGAGACAATCTTCAGGATTAATCGCCAACTCCCCCAACTGCGCGAACGTCGCCTGCTGGCGCGGTTCATCCCCCTGGTAAATGCCCGAATAACGCTCCACCGCCTCACAGAAACCACTAGCGCGGGATTGGCTGTCGGTTTTGCCCTTGCCCGAACTCTTATGTTTCAGGGTGCTCCGGAGTCCCCGCAGGGAAGTCGCCCCCCCAAAGGCGTGTCCGGCGCGGTAGGTATGCACCAAAGGGTTAGCCGGGTCGGTGACGCGCACCAATTCCGTCACCACTCCCGTAATCGGACTGATTAAATGCTCATGCTGCTGCACCGTTTGGGCCGGAGTGAGGGCGCGGTGGCCGCCATCGCGGGTGAAATGTTTCTCGCGAGATTCCAGAACCACAGGCTCAAACCCTCGACGCTGGAGGATTTCCGGGTCGCCACAGGTGGGGCATTGGGGGCGGCGGATGAGGCTGTGGGTTTTGAACTCCAGGGTGCGCTGGTTGAAGGTGATTAATTTGCCCTCCAGGGATGGGGAAGGCGTGGGGGACTGGGCAAGAACAAGGGATTTGGCGATTTCCGTCGCCGCAAAGTGAAGGGCCGTCTGCAACGTCGAAGGCAAGGCGGCGCGGGCTGTGGGTAGATAACTATTGACGGAGTGAGGGATGTTGCCGTTGGTTTGGGCAGCGGCGTATTTTTCGCGCTGCACCGAGGCTTCCACTTCCCGGTTGCCCTCCAAACGCTGGGCGAGGCAGTGCCAGCAGCCCGTTTCTCCCGGTTTGAAGACTGGGCCGAGCCAGAGGACACTCCCCAGGGGTTTGACTAAAATCCAAGGTTGGCCAGTTTCGACCTGATGACGGTTGAGGGGGGCTAGGTCTGGGTTAAGGTAGTCGTCCGTGAGGGCGATCGCCAGAGCAGCCTCGGCTTCGGTGGGTTGGAGGGGAATGCCTAAATCGCCCAGAGCAGCCCCCAGAATGTCAACCATACCCTCACTAATGCGGTTTCCGACGGTTTTGAGGGTGACGGGTTGTTTCAGGGCTTGGGCGGCGACTGCGGGGGCAATACCCAGTTCACTCCAAAAAGCAGCAACTTCGGGAGCCAGTTCTGGTGCAGACTCAATCAGGTAGCCTTTTTCGCTGAGGCGATTGAGAACGAAATCAATATGGTCGAGGGGGACTTCACCGTTGAGCTTGTCGGCAATTTGTTCGCGAGAGTGGTTGCCGTCCAGAAAGGGAAGAATTTGGCAGTAGAGTCCCCCAGTGAGGGCGTGGTTCTCCTGTTCCCCCAAGAGATAGACCTGTTTAGGGGCGATGATTTCGATGTGGTAGTGGGGTTTGATTTGGAAGGACATAGGGTAGAGGAAGATAAGGGTTAGTACAATACTGATCAGGCAAAAATACAGAGGTGAAGAAATGTTGACCGTCGTTTCACCGCAAAAACTTTATCTTTCCGCCGGAACAGTCATGCGATCGCCTGCCACCTGGCAGGAATATCAAGCATTGTGCGAACAGCGGGGAGATGGTTCCATTCCTCGGCTTAAATATCGTTCTGGAGAAGTATTGTTGATGTCGCCTTTACCCAAACATGGTCGAGATGCTCATTTAATTGCTGCCATCATTACAACCTTGCTGGATAATCAGGAGCGAGAATACGATGCTTTCACACCCGTGACAATGCAACTGCCAGAAGAAAGCGGGATTGAACCAGATTATTGTTTTTACATTGACCATTGGCAAGCGGTTTCCGGTAAGGAACGGATTGATTGGCGCAATGACCCCCCGCCAGATTTGGTATTAGAAATTGACATCACCAGCTACTCAGACGTGCAGGATTATCTGCCCTATCAAGTGCCAGAAGTCTGGCTATTTCGGAACCAGCAACTGATGATTTACCAACTTCAGGGCAATGAATACAGCATCACATCCCAAAGCCAATATTTCCCGGCGGTAAATCCAGCCGCTCTCGTTGCTCAATGTTTAGAAATTGCCTATCAGAGGAATACCAGTGCAGCCATTCGTGATCTGAAGCAGCAACTCGGAGGGTAGGGGAGCCGAGAAAAGGGTAACGAGGCGATGGGGTAAACTTAACCCCAGGCGTCAGTCTCCTTGCTCCCCCCTCTCCCCTCACAATGCCCTGATCGCCTCAAAACTCAAGGTATCAATTCGCAGCCAAGACTCAGGCCCAAATCCGCCCTCGGCGAAAGGTTTTACTGTTAGGTTTGGGTTTATTGGCGTGTTCGCGGGCATACTCCCACCAGTAGGAATAATCCTGTAGCCCCGTCATAGTGGTGGGGATGTAGGATTTTTGCGCGGGCGCGGGTGGTGTTGCCGGGTTAGCTGCCGGAGCAGTTTCCGGTAGAGCATCTGGATTTTTTGGGGTGTTTTTTTTCGCCATCATCGTCTCCGTATTTCAATAAGAACAGTAAAAATTGGCAATGTTCTGGGGTTAGAAAAAACGACCCATTGAGGCAAAGCCAGAGTGCATCACTTGGTTGTAGCTGCGCGGGGCAAAAACGGCCGGGTCGTTATAGTTCGCCCCGTGAAGCAGATCCATCCGAATATGCACCAAATCCTCGATCTCCCCATCCTCCAAATCCACCGCTAAGGCGGGTTGGGTGAAATGAGGTCGCTTAACCGGGGCGGATTGTTTAGGAAATGTCATTGTTTTTTGATGGGTAGATAAGAACTGGGAACGGAAAAAAGAGGAGAGGCGGCTAGAAAGTTGACTTTTCCTCCGCCTCAAACCTTGAAGATTAATACGGCGAAGACCAACTCTTCACTTCGCCCAACGTCACCGGAATCAAATCGCTGACATCAATGGTGAAGCGGAAGATTTTCTTGGCCCGACGACTATTTTCCGGGTCAAAGAACTTCAGCTTCACATCCCAGCAGTCGCTATCCATCCGACAGAAGGGGCTTTTCTCCACCGTGATGCTGTCCAGTTCCATCCCTTGGGCGACGGCTTGGCTAAAGGTCGAGGCGGCTTGGAAGGCATTGGTGACGGAGAAATTCAGGGCGCGGTCTTGGGAAGTTGTACCCAGGTTCCGTAAATCGTAGTAAACCCGGTTCAGGAAACTGCCCAGGGTGCGGCTCATGGCATCGCGATCGGCTTCACCTTCGGCCGCCTGTACCGTTTCAAAGGCGGCATTGACGAGGCTGTTCACTTTCCAGCCGTAGAGTCCCCGCGTGCTTTGGGGTTCGATGACCGGCACAACTTGCCCAGAGAACAGCTTCACCGTGCGCCCGGTCAAGATGCCCGGAATACTGACCCGCTCGATGTAGTCGTCGTCATGTTCCGGCTGAATTTGACCCGCCAGGAGTTCTTGCAGTGCCAGATAGGCTTCACGGGCGAAGGGGCCTTTGGGTTCAATGGCATAAACCGGGGTCAACTCAATATTGAGCGTCCAAATCAAAGACCGAGCCTCAGAAATATCGCTGGCCAGGTAATCCACCATCTGACGGGCATCGTAGGGGTTGGCCGGCACCGACACGCCCTCGCTGATTTCAAAGGGAGGCATCAGTTGCTTGAAGGTGTCGCGACGGGCTTCCGAACCGAAGTCATAGCCCAAGGTGCCCAAGGCATAAACCAGTTGGCTGGATGCCAGTTCGCTGGGGGCTTGGCTGGGAGTGACGGCGTTGCTAGAGGTCATAGGGGTAGATTGAGTAGGGGTGAATGATTGGACAGTGTTGCTGGGAGTAGCCGCAGCTTGTGGCTCCTCCTGAGCCGGGGTGGCATCGGGGACAGACAAACCCCCACCGCAGCCGCAACCGCCCGATGGTTCTACACCTGCGGGGGTGACGGCTTCTTGTGCTTCAGACATATTTCCTCCAGTGAGTAAGGTTAAAGCTCCAGCGATATTGATTCGGCCTGCCAGACATCGCTGGGCATCGGCAGGCAGGGCCGCGTCACAGGGCAGGGCGCTCTGCAACAGGATTTGGCGCACCCGTGCGGGGTCAGGGGTTTCGCCCTGCGATCGTTGCAGACTCAACAACAGGGCAGCGACACCGGAAACAATGGGGGCCGCGAAGCTGGTGCCGTTGAGCCTTTCCGTCCCACCGCCCGGTTTGGCCCCCAAGATTTGCTCGCCCGGAGCAAGGATGCCCTGGGTTTGGTACTTAGACCCCCAATTACTGAAGTCCAAGGGTTGCCCGCGAGCATCCATTGCACCAACCGCCAGGACGGCGGGGAGGGCGGCGGGGACGTGCAGGCACTCGCACCCGTCGTTACCCGCCGCCGCTACGAGCAGAATGTTCCGCTCCTGGCAGAGGCGGACGGCGTTTTCCAGCCAGCCCTCGGCTTCCCCAAAGTCGCTTAACTGACCGCCACTGAGGTTGATGATCTGCGCTCCGGCGTTGGCCGCCTGCTCAATGCCTCTGGCGAGGTCAAGCTGGGTGGCGCTACAGCGATCGTCCGCAAAGACCGGGACAATCAAGCCGCGACATTGGGGGGCAATGCCGGGAATGTCGCTGTCGGGTTGCCCGAAAATGATGCTGGTGACGTGGGTGCCATGGCCGGACATACTGCCGTCCTTGCGGGCGGCATCGGGAACCAGGGTGGGCAGGGTGGTGAGGTTAGCACCTTGGAAACATGGGTGGGTGCGATCGACGGGGCCATCCAGGACGGCGATGGTGATTTCCGGAGAACCTTGGGTGCGGTTTTGTAATTCTGAGAGTCCTAGTATTTCCATCTAGAAATTTTCGAGGATATTCATGTTTTTATCGTCAATTCATTAAAAAGGCTTGAAATAGCAGTTTTTACACCTACCCAGCACGATCCGAAACCCCTTGCCATCATGGCGAGAGGGGCTTAGGGTAAAGACTGCACATCATGATTGCGTCAAACGCTATACCAGTTTCTGGAGCTATGGAATACCAGAAATTCCCTCAACCCCATTAAAGGTAGAGTTTCCGTAATTTACGAAAACGCTAGATAACTGGATACTCAAAAATGAACAACCGGACAAACACGGATGGACAGTTGCCGGAGGAAAATATACGAAGCAAAAACAGTACGAAAACCGCCATAAACCATGGACGAAAACCGTACTAAAAATTCAATTATGTTGCAAGCATCAGATTGAGTTCAGCCTTTTTATATTTAGGATGTCAAGACTTAAGTTTCAGATTTACTTTAGCCTTGGGAAATTTAGGATGTCAAGACTTTTTGAGCCAATTTTGTAAAGTTTTATAACATGAAGCTCTCCCCACATCGGGGCGCGAGGTGGGGGTGTCATAATGGGTGCATCTCAGTTAGCAGCAACACCAACCATAATTTCCCGTTGCAATTCCTCAAACCGCCGTTGATAAATGCGTTCTCGGTCTGCTAACAGCCTAATACCTGCCACGATCGCATCTTCAGCCGAAGGATACTTGCCGCTTTCCGATGATGTTTTTCCAAGGTATTTCTGGATGCTGGCTTCTGATTTCTGAAGTCAGCGCGCGGGCAGCTTCTCCGATGATTTGAAGGTTTTGTATAAACCAAGTCTGGATCAGTTCATTTTGCTCATAAGTCGATCGCCCCTGAACAGCATATCGCTCAATGCGTTCTATTGCTTCCAACATATCCAGCAATTTTTCGAGATCGCTTCTCATAACCGTATCGCTTCCGCTAGGACTTGTTGGCGAATCCTAGGACGTAACCCCTTCTCTGTGATAATATCAACCCGACAGCCTAGTAACTCTTGGAGTTCCATCAGCAGTCCACCCATATCCAGCAAGCTGCGTCCGGGCTGCATTTCCACCAAAAAATCTACATCACTATCCGCATCGGCTTCCCCCCGTGCCACGGAGCCAAAAACACGGATATTGCTGGCTCCATACTGGGCAGCTAATGCCAAAATTTCCTCTCGTTTCTCTTGCAGTCGCTCTGGTAAATTCATCAGTCGTTAAGTTGTTCTAACCTCTGTTTTAATCCGGTTGAATAAAGGCTTGATGTTCTGGGGAAGCTAGTCCCCCTTGTAGGGTTTCCAAAACGGCGGCGAGATTATTTTGTAATAGTTGCGTTGCGTTTAACCATAAACCGGGAAACACCCGACTGCACAAAATCCCCTGATCATTGGGAGAAAGAGACTGATAAACTCCCTCCTCCAGATAAAACCAATCTAGTTTTTGGTCGAAGATTTGCCACACTAGATATTCTTGCACGCCATTGCGCCGATAAACCCGTTTTTTATCCCCTAAATCGATCGCCGCACTACTAGCCGCAATTTCTACCACCAATTCCGGTGCGCCTTGAATGTAGCCTTCTGAGGTGAGTTGGGAACTTCCCCCCGGAATCAACAAAACTCCATCGGGTTGAAATTCGTTGTCCGAGTCCAGGCGAACCGTCGGTTCAATGCCTATTTCTGTCCCTGGGGTTGCCATTTTATAAGTCCATAGCAACCCGATTAAATCGGCGTGGGGTTTCGCATGGGTGGTAAACCGCAGGGGTGATGCCATATATACGACTCCTTCAATTAATTCCGCTTTCTGATCGGTAGTCATGGCGGCGTAACGTTGCTCAAATTCTCGGTAAGTTAGGCGATCGCCATTTTCCAAAGGCGGATAGATGGGAGATTGAATCTGCATAGTATCGACCAGAGACTAGGGGACAGTTTGATTATAACAATTCCGTCATCGCCATCTATTGTTAAATGTTTGTATCTCGGCTGGCGGAAGATGTAAACCGACAAATATTAGTCATAAATCATCTTGATGGCCACGTTGTTGTAGCTTCTGTTGCAGTTGGCAGAAAACTGTTTCCCCATCAACAACCTCACCCCCTTCGGAAGCAGCAACACCAACCATAATTTCCCGTTGCAATTCCTCAAACCGCCGTTGATAAATGCGTTCTCGGTCTGCTAACAGCCTAATACCTGCGACGATCGCATCTTCAGCCGAAGCATACTTACCGCTTTCTACCAGACTTTCCAGAAACTGCTCAATTTCTGAACTTAACGATATATTCATTTCTCACCTCTGTTTTAATCCGGTTGAATAAAGGCTTGATGTTCTGGGGAAGCTAGTCCCCCTTGTAGGGTTTCCAAAACGGCGGCGAGATTATTTTGTAATAGTTGCGTTGCGTTTAACCATAAACCGGGAAACACCCGACTGCACAAAATCCCCTGATCATTGGGAGAAAGAGACTGATAAACTCCCTCCTCCAGATAAAACCAATCTAGTTTTTGGTCGAAGATTTGCCACACTAGATATTCTTGCACGCCATTGCGCCGATAAACCCGTTTTTTATCCCCTAAATCGATCGCCGCACTACTAGCCGCAATTTCTACCACCAATTCCGGTGCGCCTTGAATGTAGCCTTCTGAGGTGAGTTGGGAACTTCCCCCCGGAATCAACAAAACTCCATCGGGTTGAAATTCGTTGTCCGAGTCCAGGCGAACCGTCGGTTCAATACCCATTGCGGTGGAAGGGGTAGCGGCTTGATAAACCCCTAACCAGGTGATGAGACGACCGTGGGGTTCTGCATGGGTGGTAAACCGCCGAGGTGATGCCATATAAACTACTCCTTCAATTAATTCGGCTTTCTGATCTGTAGTCATGGCGGCGTAACGTTGCTCAAATTCTCGGTAAGTTAGGCGTTCGCGCAGCGTCTCGGAACGAGAATCGCCATTTTCCAAAGGCGGATAGATAGGAGATTGAATCTGCATAGTATCGACCAGAGACTAGGGGACGGTTTGATTATAACAATTCCGTCATCGCCATCTATTGTTAATCGTAATTCATGGGGGCGATTTCCCATTGGTGATAATTATTTGATTACCCCCCCATTGGCGATACTTAGGTTAATTTCATCGGCGTTAAGATTTCTTGAGCATATTCACCTATACCATCATCTCAGGTGCGATCGCACTTTGGCGACCTTCTCTGGTGGGAATTGAGCCGCAGTTTTTCCCAAATTTAACCATCATCAGAAAAGCCGGGAGAGTTGGGTGTTGAGTTTTGTGGGTCTTAACCCATTGATAGATTTTTCAAACCCCCACAGATTCGGTATCCGTGTCAGAATATCTGTAAACTTGCACATTATTAGATAGCTAAATTTTGGGAGGTCATACATGGTAGCCCTCACTGACCGGGTTAAAGCAGGTCGGTTGACCGTTGAGGTAGCAGAAGTTACTACAGACACCACCACCATTCGATCGCTTGATTGGGACCGCGATCGCTTTGATATCGAATTTGGTCTGCAAAACGGTACAACCTATAACTCATTTATCATTCGTGGCGACCAAACCGCCTTAGTAGATACATCCCACGCCAAATTTCGGCAACTATACCTAGACACTCTCCAAGGATTAATCGACCCCGCCGCCATTGATTATCTGATTATTAGCCATACAGAACCCGACCACAGCGGTTTAGTCGCCGATATTCTGCAACTTGCGCCCCAAATTACCGTCGTCGGCGCAAAAGTTGCCATTCAATTTTTAGAAAACCTAGTTCATCAACCCTTTAAGTCTCAACAAGTTAAAAACGGTGATACATTAGACCTCGGTAACGGTCATGTGCTGGAATTCGTTTCCGCGCCTAACCTGCACTGGCCTGATACTATTTTCACCTACGATCGCCAAACCGAAACTCTCTTTACCTGCGACGCTTTCGGAATGCACTACTGTTCCGATCTCACCTACGACTCAAACCTGGCTGACATTGAGGCTGATTATCGATTCTACTATGAATGTTTGATGGCTCCCAACGCCCGGTCTGTTCTCAGCGCCATTAAGCGTATGAAACAACTCGGAAATATTACCACGATCGCCACCGGACACGGCCCCCTACTGCGCCATAACGTTCAGGAATTGACCGATCGCTATCAAAAATGGAGTCAGGAACAGTCCAAAGCCGAAACCACGGCGGCGGTATTTTACTATTCCGATTTCGGTTATAGCGATCGCCTTTCTCAAGCGATCGCCCACGGAATTACTAGAACTGGTGTCGCTGTCGAAATGATGGATCTGCGATCGGCTGATAACCAGGAAATCCGCGAGTTAGCTAGTATGGCTACCGGATTAGTCATCGGAATGCCTCCCGTATCTGGTCAAGATGCCGAACTCGCCCAGGAAGCCGAGGAAGCCATCAGCACCATTTTAGCATCTACCAACAAAAAGCAAACCTTTGGTTTGTACGAATCTGGTAGCGGTAATGATTTGTCTGTTTACCCCCTGGAAGTCAAGTTTAAAGCCGCCGGACTTAAACCCGCTTTTCCCTCAATTCGGATTACAGAAACCCCCACCGAAAACACCTATAAACTCTGTGATGAAGCCGGAACCGATATGGGACAGTTACTCAGTCGGGATAAGGCTATTAAGCAGATGAAATCCCTAGATAGCGATGTTGATAAAGCCTTGGGTCGCATTAGTGGCGGGTTATATATTATCACCGCCACTAAAGGGGAAGTGAGTAGCGCTATGTTGGCTTCCTGGGTGTCTCAGGCGAGTTTTGAACCTCTGGGGTTAACTATTGCGGTCGCTAAAGATAGGGCGATCGAAGCCCTAATGCAGGTGGGTGATACCTTTGTTCTCAATGTGTTGGAGGAGAACAATTATCAAGCCTTAATGAAGCATTTTCTCAAGCGTTTTCCCCCTGGTGCCGACCGTTTTGAAGGTGTGAAAACTCAAGCCGCTAATAATGGCAGTCCGATTTTAAATGATGCTCTGGCTTATCTGGAATGTCAGGTCGCTAGTCGCATGGAATTAACCGATCATTGGATTGTTTATGCCACTATTGATGGCGGTCGCGTTAGTAACCCTGATGCTTTACCAGCCGTTCATCATCGCAAGGTGGGAAATCACTACTAAAAAATTCCCTGATGGCGGGTTGATTCATATCTAATATATGGCTAAATCACCCGCCTTTCCTGGGTTGCTATGTTCACCACATTACTTTAAAAAAATGTATAATTCAAAAGCTCGTGATGTTCAAGTTTTCTTGATTGGGAATGATACAAAAGTTTTGCGATCGCGCACTTGGGATAGACTCAAGTTTGAGGTAGAATATTCCCTACAAAGGGGGACTACAGCTAATAGTTATCTCATCGAAGCTGACCAAGTGGCGATTATCGACCCTCCCGGAGAATCTTTTACCGCCAACTATCTGAAATCCCTGGAAGACCGCTTAGATTTTAACAACCTAAAATATGTGATTTTAGGGCATTTTAACGCTAACCGAGGGGCGACAATTAAAGCCTTGTTAGAAAAGGCTCCCCAAATTACTTGGGTGTGTTCTAACCCCGCTACCTTGGCGCTGCGGGAATCTTTCCCAGAATTAACCTTAAATATTTTAACAGTTAAAAGTGAGGAAAAATTAAACCTGGGTCGCGGACATGAACTGCAATTAATCACCGCACCAACTCCCCGATGGCCTGATGGTCTATTGACCTATGACCCCTGTACTAAAATCCTGTTTACAGATAAGTTTTTTGGCGCTCATGTCTGCGGTGATCAAGTCTTTGATGAAGGCTGGTCAGTCTACAACGAAGACCGCCGGTTTTATTATGACTGTCTCCATGCGGCACAACCCAAAAAAATTCTGTCAATCTTAGATAAAATTGCTGAGTTATCACCCATTGAATTTTATGCCACGGGTCACGGTCCCTTAGTTCGCTATGGGATGAATGAATTAACTAATTTATATCGACAATGGAGTGAAAAACAAAAATCTCAGGATTTGAATGTGGCGCTGCTATATGCTTCTGCTTACGGGAATACCGCCTCTATTGCTAATGCGATCGCCAGAGGATTAACTAGGTCGGGAGTAGCGGTAGAATTGATTAATTGTGAACACGCTAAATCTACCGAAATTCAAACATCCGTTGAAAAATGCGATGGATTTATTATCGGTTCCCCTACCCTCGGCGGTCATGCTCCCACCCAAATACAAACCGCTTTGGGAATTATTCTAAATACCGCATCAACTAATAAATTAGCCGGGGTTTTTGGTTCCTTTGGTTGGAGTGGAGAGGCGGTAGATTTAATCGCGGATAAGTTAAAAGATGCTGGCTATAAATTCGGCTTTGAACCAATTAGGGTCAAGTTTAAACCCACAGATATCACCCTACAAACCTGCGAGGAAACTGCTATTGATTTCGCCCAAATGTTGCGACGTGACCAAAAACGCCGCGCTCTCAAATCTACTTCCCAGTCTGCTAGTGCTGACCGAACCGCTCAGGCTGTAGGTCGTTTGGTGGGTTCCCTGTGCGTGGTCTCCTGTCGCCGTGGAGAGGTGGTAAGTGGGATGTTGGCTTCGTGGGTATCTCAAGCTACTTTTACCCCCCCAGGATTGACTGTGGCTGTGGCTCGCGATCGCGCTATGGAATCCATGACTCACATAGGCGATCGCTTTGTTTTAAACATTTTGGACGAAGGTAAACAACTGCGTAAACACTTTATGAAAAAGTTTGCTCCCGGTGAGGATAGATTTGCATCCTTATCAACCACAGAAGCCTCTAACGGATGTCTGATTTTAAATGATGCTTTGGCTTATTTGGAATGTGAGGTAAAAAACCGCATGGAATGCGGCGACCACTGGGTTATTTATGCTCAAGTCCAAAACGGCAAACTATTAAATAATGAAGGTGTAACAGCAGTTCACTATCGCAAAACCGGAACTTTTTACTAATCTTCTCCTCAAAAGGCGGGTTGATCAATCTTCCCCTTGGGAGGTGAGCAAATACCCGGTTTGGAGAGGGCGGGTTGATCAATCTTTCTGTGGGGAGGTGAGCAAATACCCGGTTTGGAGAGGGCGGGTTGATCAATCTTTCTGTGGGGAGGTGAGCAAATACCCGGTTTGGAGAGGGCGGGTTGATCAGTCTTCC
>NZ_JARPLU010000056.1:13271-27890 GCF_032349615.1 Limnospira sp. PMC 1279.21
TCTTCCTGTGGGGAGGTGAGCAAATACCCGGTTTGGAGAGGGCGGGTTGATCAGTCTTCCTGTGGGGAGGTGAGGAACTCGGAGAACCCGCCCCTACAGGATCTAACTTACCCAGTAGGGGCGAAAAATTGGTCGCCCCTATCATATCGATTTAATCGACAACTCTCATGCGCTGGGTAATGGAAGTAATACCATCACGACGCATAAGAATAGTAGAAACCCAGCTATCCTCAGGTGATGTGGGCGCTTGACCAATTTTGAAAATACCACCAGAAGTTAAAAACTGAATAGATACAGGCGTAGGCTCAAAGTAAGCATTAGTATTAACAGGTTGGACGATCGCCCCTCCAATCAACAATTCCGAACCTAGGGGTTCTTCGACTATAGCATCAAGGCTGAATTCTCGACCAGTGGTCACCTGTTGAGGAATATTCAATGTAACAGTTGGGGGAGCCTCACCAGAAGTTAACTGATTGCGTTCGGCTAAAATTTCTTGAGCCACAATCATATCATTCTCAATGCGCTGTTGGGAAGTAATCGTCGATCGCAAAATTACATCGCGATCGGGAAAGCGTTTCACCCCTTCAATTTCCGTAACCGTTGTCGCAATAATCGCATTTCCATCTCGTTCCCAATCCTGCAAAGTCGTGCGATAATTAAGAGAGTAGTATTGTTCCCAAAAATGCCTTAACCCCCGTTTTAAAGTATCATGATTTAAACCATCAGTATTTTGAAAATCGGGAGCATAAAACCTCATCAACGCTTCCAGATTTTGGCGATTAGCTTCAGTCTCAATATTTTCTAACAGCATTTTCAGTTCCGGTGGGGCGGTGGCTGGTTCCTCAGCCCAAGCGCGATCGCTCCCCCAGCCTAAACCGCACCAGAGAGCAATTGTCAGAATGGCTGATAAAACTGGGGAAAAAGCCGGGTAGCGCAGCGGAAAAATCACAAAGCGGGTCATAAGTATAGTTGTCAGGTGTGCGTCTTGGTTGTAAAGTGATCAGGAGTTAGGGATTTCCGTTAGGAATGCCCCCTCATGATGGCTCGATGTGTTTTGATTGTAGCGAAATTATTGAATATCGAAAGGAAAAGCAGCCTTGACCGAGACACCCACGCGATTATTAGTTGCAGCCAGTGGTACTGGAGGGCATCTATTTCCGGCGATCGCCACTGCCGACAGTCTAAGTGATTATCACATCGAATGGCTAGGCGTTCCAGACCGCCTGGAAACCCAGTTAGTTCCCCAAAAGTATCCGATCCATACTATCGCCGTGGGTGGGTTTCAGGGAAAACCCGGCTTAGGAACTCTCATGACCGGGACTCGTCTAGCTACCGCCATCCTCAAAGCCCGCCACCTCCTCAAACAGGGTAATTTTCAAGGCGTATTCACTACAGGCGGTTATATTGCCGCCCCCGCCATTTTAGCAGCTCGTTCCCTCCGTTTACCCATAATTCTCCATGAGTCTAACGCCCTTCCCGGTAAAGTCACCCGCTGGTTAGCCCCTCGCTGTACCCAGGTGGCGATCGGCTTCGCCGTGGCTGCTAGATATCTTCCCAAGGCACAAACTACCGTCGTGGGTACTCCTGTACGCGCCGACTTTACCAACGAGTCAGAACCCTTGGAATTCCCTATTCCTGACCATGCGCCACTGGTCGTAGTTTTAGGAGGTTCTCAGGGCGCTGTCGCTGTCAATCGCTTAGTCAGGGCTGCTGCACCAGCTTGGTTAGAAGCAGGTATTTGGATAGTTCACCTCACCGGAAATCTCGACCCCGATGCACACAGCCTCCAGCATCCCCACTATATTGCTATGCCTTTTTATGATCATATAGCTCCTCTGCTGAAACGCGCTAATTTCGCAGTTAGTCGCGCCGGGGCGGGGACTTTAACCGAATTGGCGATTACCAAAACCCCCGCTATTCTGATTCCCTATCCCTACGCCGCCGAAGACCACCAAACTTTTAACGCCAAGGTTTTTGCCCAACAAGGGGCGGCGGTATTAATTCAACAGCAGGACTTGACACCAGAACAACTTCAAGGTAAAGTTTTGTATCTATTGGGTGACTCTACAGGACTAAATCGGATGGCTGAGGCGGCTGGGTCCTTGGCAGTAGTTGATAGCGCTAACCGCCTAGCTGAGGTGGTTAGGGCTGTTGTCGTGTAGATATAAAATGCGATCGCAGCATCTATTTTAGCTCCTGACTGTGATCTCGATCAGCTTACGGTGAGATTTTACTCATTTCTTTTTGGCTCAAAATGAGTCATAGTATATAGTATCGAGAGTCGAGGAGGGTGTGGGATGAAATTATTAACTTACGCGGCCGCAACATTAATTATTACCATTGGTATCACTACTGCAGTTCGTGCAGAAAACCCCGCCCACCTGAAGCAGTTGCTGGAGACTAAAAGCTGTGAGGGATGTGACCTGACCGGGGCACAGTTACAAGGATTAGACCTTAATGGTGCTAACCTAAGAAGGGCTGATCTAACTGGCGCTAACCTCGCGGGTGCTAATTTGAACGAGGCTAACTTCAACCGGGCTATCCTGGTTGATGCCAACCTAGCAGATACTACCCTGATTGCAGCTAAACTCCACGGCGCTGACTTAACCCGTACTAACTTGAGGAATGCTAATCTAACCCTAGCGGGGATGGTGATTGCTGACCTGACTGAGGCGAACCTGAGAGGCGCAAATCTAGTTGGTGCGAATTTGGAAAGTGCTGATTTAACTGGGGCGAATCTTCAAAATGTTCGTCAGTCTGTAGTTAGTTTGGGTTTGGTGCGTCTTCAAGAAGGCAGCCTATATGGCTTTGATATCATTGGTGTTAATTTGCGGGATACTGATTTAACAGGAACTAATCTAAGTGGGGCTGATTTGACTGCATCAGACTTAGCAGGCGCTAATTTGGATGATGCCAATTTATTCAATACTAATTTAATGAATGCCAGACGTTAGGAACCTGCTGAATTATCTGAACGTCAAAAGGAGGGGTGTAGCCTGGCTAGATCCCTCCTTCGTTGATTTTGAGATAGCTTTAAGATTCTTTGAGAGGATCAATATTGACGTGCATTTTCGATTTGCTTTCCTCATATTTCTCGGAATTGCCATCTCGATTTAATCGGGCTAATCCCCATACTAGGCTGACTAATGCTGCTTGACAAACGGCATTATTGCCTTCAGCGTTGGCTTTATCTATTAATGATTCATTGTTAGATTCATTGTTAACTGTTGGCTTATCCGTAATAACACCTCCTTCGTATTTCAGACTGGCTGAGTCGATCGCAGTTAAAGGTTCATATAATACTATTGTAGTCTCAATTTGCTCTTTTTGTGTATACAAGAGTCGATAGCCTCTATCGGGATCAAGGATAAATATGAGTCACTGATCAAGATCCTCTCTGTACAGTTGTCGGTCATAACAGGTTATGATAGAAAAATTAGGGTATCTCAGAATTGACTGAACCCATTTTGACGCAATTTTAACCATCCAACGAGATCCTACAAATGTCTTCCCAGTTACCTCCTGTTTCTAACTCCCCATCTAACCAGAGTCCTGAAGTATTATTACACCAGGCTGAGACTTCTTATCTTCAGGGAGAGTATGATCAGGCGATCGCCGCCTGTCAAAGGGCGTTAGAATTGAAACCTAACTGGCCTCCGGTTTATGTGACTATGGGTAATGTGTCTCAGGGTCGGGGTCAAATTGAAGAGGCGATCCGATGCTATGCCAAGGCTTTAGAATTTGACCCGAATTTACCCCAAGCCCATGCTAACTTGGGTAGTATGTTCTATAAACAAGGAAAATTGGAATCGGCGATCGACAGTTATCAAAAAGCGATCGCCCTCAAGCCAGATTTAACCGCAGTTTATGTTAACCTCGCCCGTGCTTTGCGACAAATGGGGCGAGAGTCGGAAGCCTTAATTGTTGAACAAAAAGCTAATCAAATTCATTCCTTAACTGGGGGTTCAGTTCATCTTTATAATCAGGGAAATCAACTTTTCAATCAGGGGAAACTAGAAGAGGCGATCGCCCTGTGGAAACAGGCTATTGTTGCTGACCCGAATTTGGCAGAAGCCTACTGTCAACTCGGTATAGTTCATAGACATCAGGGCCAGCATAAAGAGGCGATTCCCTTCTTACAAAAGGCGATCGAATTAAAACCCAATTTCATCGCCGCCCACCAAAATATCTGTGGCATATATCGGGACTCCTCCGACCTCGCCGCCGCCCGAAATGCCGTAGATAGCTACCTGAAAAATTGTAGCAGTATCGACCCGATTATGACCGCCATTTATGCCGTTAGTATCTATCAGGTTTCCGGTTTAAATGCCGTGGCTTTACCAAGATTTTTGCAGCTAGAATCACAACTGCCGGGTTTACTGGCTAACACCAAACCAGTAGAGATTAAATCCCTTTATGCTAACCTATTATTCGCCCTGCCCTATCTGCGGGATGATTTGGAAAAGAATTATAAACTACAACGATTAATTAGCGATCGCTATGTTAGCCTGATATCTCCTACTTCCACCCCCCCCCGTATTCAAACTACTAAAGGATTTGGCAATATCCCCAGCCCCAAAACCGTTAAAATTGGGATTCTTTCTAAAAACTTTTGTCGTCATTCCGTCGGCTGGTGTAGTGCCGATGTCATTAAAGAATTAGCAGCCCTCAATACAGAAATTTATCTATATTGGAGCGATCGACCTATCCGAGATAAGCAAACTCCAGTATTTGAACAAGTTGCCCACAAAGTTTTTGCCCCCCAAAACTTCCCCCAGGGACTCCCCAACCCCCAAGAAATTGTTAACGCTATTCGCCAAGACCAAATCGATATTCTCCTAGACTTAGACTCTCTCAGTGTGCAAATTAATACCGAAGTTTTAGCCCAAAAACCTGCCCGCTTTTGTATATCTTGGCTAGGTTTTGATAGCCCTCAAATTGCCTCCGATAACTATTTTATTGGCGACCATTATACCCATCCCCCCGGACGAGAATCTTATTATACCGAAAAGTTAATTAGGATGCCTCAGACATTTATGGCAGTCTCTGGCTTTCAGAGAGTATCAGCAGATCCAAATACCCTCAGACAAGCCTACCGTATTAGTCGCGACCAGGTGGTTTATTTGTGTGTAGCACCAGGACGTAAATTTAACCCTGATTTGGTGAAAGCCCAGGTCAATATCCTTAAACAAGTTCCCGACAGTATTTTAGTTCACAAAGCATTAGGAGATACCCAGATAATTCGTGAGACCTATGCGGCGGCTTGTAAGGCGATCGGTGTCGGTCAACATCGCATTAAGCAAATAAGTCGATTTGCTACCGAAGAAGAACACCGCAAAATCTATATGTTGGCAGATGTGCTATTAGATTCCTACCCCTACAATGGTGGTACTCATAGCTTGGAAGCCCTCTGGTTTAATACTCCCCTAGTCACTCGCCGTGGCTCACAATTTTTATCCCGCATGGGTTATTCTTTCTTAAAGGGTGTGGGTGTGGAAATGGGAATAGCCGACTCCTGGGAAGAGTATCAAAATTGCGGTATCCGTTTGGGTATTGAACCTGAACTTAGACAATCAATTCGCCAACAGTTAATGGCATCGAAAAAATCTGAGAATTTAGCCCCTTTATGGAATCCTAAAGCCTTGGCGAAAAATTTATATTCCCAGTTTCAGCAATTACTCAATCAATAAACCTAAAAATTACAATATATTTGACATTCTGGTAAATTTCCGGTATAATCGGGATAGTCGGTGATATAATGGGGTGTATTGTACCCATTCATACCCATGAGCAACCTTCCAGACTTCCAAAATCAAGGTTATCACACCATTAGGCAATTGGGATGTAACCCAGAAGGGGGGCGGATAACCTACCTGGCAACCCATGCCAGAACTAATCAACAGGTGACAATCAAAGAATTTCGCTTTGCGTTTACAGGGGCGAGTTGGGCGGGGCTAAAAGCCCATGAACGGGAAATTGAGATGTTACAACAGATTAGACATCCCCGAATACCACGCTATCTGACATCTTTTGAGACTCCGGCTGGCTTCTGTTTGGTGCAGGAGTACAAAAAGGCACCATCCCTAGAGTCTGGTCAACGCTTCACGCCAGAACAGATTAGGCAAATTGCCATTTCTATATTAGGAATTCTGGTATATTTACAACAGCATAATCCCCCGATTATTCACCGTGATATTAAGCCGGCTAATATTTTAGTAGACGATCGCCTGAATGCTTATCTAGTCGATTTTGGCTTTGCTAAAGTAGGTGGAAAAGATACCGCCACCAGTAGTATCGCCGCTGGGACACCGGGGTTTATGCCACCGGAGGAACTATTTAACCGACCGTTAACAGAATCTTCAGACCTCTACAGTTTGGGGGCTACCCTAATTTGTCTGCTAACAGGGACTCATCCCGCCCATATTGGTCAGCTTATTGATGATAACTATTGTTTCCAATTTAGACAACTGGTAAAAGGTGGCGATCGCCGTTTTTTGGCATGGTTAGAAAGGCTGGTAGAACCTAGCACAAAAAGACGGTTTAAGAATGCCTCCCAAGCCTTATCCGCTTTGACTAGGACGACCACTTCCCGGGACGTAGTTATCTCTCAACTCAAACCCATTGGGGCGCTATTTTTTATGGTGCTAGTGGGCAATATGGCTATGCAAGAGGCGCGAGATTTTAGCAATTCTCAAGAAGCAAAATTTAGCCGACCATCAGATGGTTTAAGAGTTAGTGCGCCCTGGTCAGAGGCGGTAAAATTACGCCGTCAAGGTCAGAATTTTTTGGATTTACAACAATATGATCAAGCCTTAGCCGCCTATAATCTGGCTTTGGATATTAACCCCAATTATCTGCAAGCCCTAGAGGGTCGCTGTTCAGCATTATATCATTTAGAACAGTATGATCAAGCCCTAAAAAGTTGCGAGGCGGCGATCGCTATTAACTCTCAGTCATATCAGAGTTGGCATCAACGAGGCAACATCTTAAATAAATTAGGGCGATATCGGGAAGCCTTAGAATCTTATAATAAGTCTATTGCGATTCATCCTAATTATGTCCATAGTTGGAATGGTCGCTGCTGGTCTTTGAATAACTTACAGGAGTTTCAGGATGCTTTAAACGCCTGCGATCGCGCTATGGAAATTGATGATAATTCCGAGTGGGTATGGAATAATCGAGGTTATGCTTTAGAGAGATTATCACGCCACCAGGAAGCGCTACAATCCTACAGTCGCGCCCTCAGTATCAACCCTCAGAATACCATGATCGCCCGCAATTATCAACGGGCTACGGAGAGATGGCAGAAAGCAGCTATATCTAACTACACACCTACTGAATTGTTTAATCAGGGAGAAATATCGCGCCATAAAGGTGATTATGAACAGGCTCTAAGTGCCTATAATCAAGCCCTTGCCAAAAATCCTCACTATTTTGATGCCCACCTTTATCGTTGTCGGGTGTTGCGTATTTTAGACAGAATGCCGGAAGCCCTGGGGAGTTGCGATCGCGCCTTAGTAATCAATTCTAACTCCCATTTAGCCTGGGAAAGTCGCGCTTGGGTGTTGCGAGGTTTGGGTCGTTATCGGGATGCTATACAAGCAAGCGATCGCGCTTTAGCAATTAATCCCCACGCCTATTGGTCTTGGATAGAAAAAAGTGTAGCCTTGCGGAATTTAGGGGAATATCAACAAGCATTAGAGGCGGCGCAAAAGGCGATCGCCATTGACCCCAATCAACTAAATGGCTGGTTAGACACGGGGATAGCCTTAAATCATTTGGGCCTTTATGAACAGGCATTAATAGCCCTAAATAAAGCCCTAAATGCCGACCCCAAAGACCGAGAAGTGTGGCATCAAAGGGGATTAGCTTTAGAGGGTTTAAACCGCGATGCAGAAGCCACCGATGCCTATCATCAAGCCTTAATCTTGGATTTGAAAAGTCAACAGCCAACCGCCAACTGAGCCATCAATTACAACCTGTTCAGAAATCATCTGATCACATCTCAAAGTCCCTCTCCCTCTTTGGGATCCAGATTTAGGGTGAGGGCAATATATTAAGCGACTGGTGAACAAGCTGTAATGATTGAAATCATCATCAACTCTAAAATGTTCCCAAACTGTCCGTAAATATGAGATAATATCAAATGGTGGCTTGAGGGATAGAGATGGCGAGAATCGCAGTAATTGACTATGATATGGGTAATCTGCACTCCGTCTGTAAAGGCTTGGAAAATGCAGGAGGAACCCCAGAAATTACCGATGATCCAAAGGTGATCAGTGCGGCTGATGGTGTGCTTTTACCAGGAGTAGGGGCTTTTGACCCGGCGGTACAACATCTGCGATCGCGTAATCTCATTGAACCCATTAAACAGGTAATTGCGGACGGTGTGCCATTTTTGGGGATTTGTTTAGGGTTGCAAATTTTGTTCGAGTCCGGGGAAGAAGGGGACGAACCCGGGTTAGGAATTTTTCCAGGTAAAGTGCGACGGTTTAAATCCGAACCCGGACTGACTATTCCTCACATGGGTTGGAATCAACTAACATTTACTCAACCATCAGTCAGTCTTTGGGAAAATTTAGGAGATAATCCCTGGGTGTATTTTGTGCATTCCTATTATGTCGATCCGGCTGATGCGACAATTACCGCCGCCACTATCACCCACGGAAGCCAAACCGTCACTGCTGCGATCGCTTACCAAAATGTGATGGCCGTACAATTCCACCCCGAAAAATCCTCAGTCGCCGGACTGCAATTATTATCTAATTTTGTGCAGTTGGTGAACTCTTCTCAGAAGGTAATTACTTCGATGGGATAGTGTTCACAGATGGCCTTGAGAATTTATGGTAATCGCCAACTAAAAACCCTCCCCGGACAAAATACCCGACCTACTCCCTCACGGGTCAGGGAAGCCGTGTTTAATATTTGGCAGGACATTACTGGATGTCGTTGGCTGGATCTTTGTGCTGGTAGTGGGTCAATGGGGGCAGAGGCCCTATGTCGTGGGGCGGCGATGGCAGTGGCGATCGAACAGTCGGGGTCAGCTTGTCAAATTATTAAGCAAAATTGGCAGCAAGTGGCTACACCAGAACAACAGTTTCGCGTCCTACGGGGAGATGTAGTTAAACGGCTAAAATCCTTAGCCGCCGAGGAGTTCGATCGCATTTATTTTGACCCACCATATACAGCCAATTTATATGAACCTGTCCTAGAAGCGATCGCCAAATATTCCCTACTCGCCGCCGGAGGAGAGTTAATTGCTGAACATGACCCAAAACGAGAAATGGTAGAGGTTTCCGGTTTAGCGATCGTCCGCCAAAAAGTCTACGGAGGATGTGCGATCGCCTTTTATGAACCGATTAATTCCCCTGTTCCTTAATGATAGCTTTAGCCCTATCCCATAAGACATCTAATTCCGCTAGGGTGTAGTCTGCTAAAGGGCGATCGCAGGCTGCCTCTACCATAGAAAATCGGCGAATAAACTTATGATTAGTCTCCCGTAGTGCTTCATGAGGGTCGATATCATACCAACGAGCTAAATTGACTAACACGAATAAAATATCTCCCAATTCCGCTTGTTGTTCTGCCTTATCTTGGTGGTGTAAGGCTTCTTCAAATTCCGCCAATTCCTCATGAAACTTATCCCAAACCCCCTCAATATTATCCCACTCAAAGCCAACAGCAGCCGTTTTTTTAGATAATTTCATAGCTGCTATGAGAGGCGGAAGTTGTCGGGAATAACGGTTTAATTTAGCACTCAAAGACTGGGAATCTTGATGATTTCCCGCTTCTTTATCCTTAATAGCTTCCCAGTTTTCGTGTACTTCTTCGACGCTATCAACCTTCACATCTGCGAAAACGTGGGGATGTCTGCGGATGAGTTTTTCCGTAATACCAGCCGCCACATCAGCCAGGGAAAATTGCTGAGATTCGCTGGCAATTTGAGCCTGGAGAACTACTTGCAATAATAAATCTCCTAATTCATCAGCGATCGCTTTTGGGTCTCCCGTAGCGATCGCATCAACTACCTCATAGGCTTCTTCCAGAATATAAGGGGTTAAACTTTGGGGAGTTTGAGCCAAATCCCAAGGACACCCACCATCAGGCGATCGTAATTTAGCCACCACATCAATTAGTTCTTGCAAGGCATTTAGGGTGTCGTTTTCCCGTTGATTATGACTAGATTCAGACATATTGATTAATAGGGTCGGATTATACAAATTTGACTCACTGATAAAAGGCTACAGTATATATGCCCATTATTGCTCCCAACAGTTAGGATATATGCTATTGTTTGCGGGAGTTTCCCACAGTCGAGGAATTGCTAGAACGACGACTGCTTTTTTTTTAGGGGAAGTTGACGACGAATTGGAACGAGACCGCCGCGAGGTGCTATTTTTCGGTTTTTTGACTAGAGCCGATGGTGGTATCAGTCCATATACCCCTTGGCTTTGAAGACGTTTATAAATAGATGACCCCCAATCAGATAGATAGTGGCTCATAGCACCGACTTCTAAACCGCAGAAGATAGCGATCCATTCCATAGAGTGGTTTAACAGAAATTGCCATAGTTCCCCTGCTAAACTCGATAGCGTCCACTCTACCGGAAACAGAAACTCGATCGCCATAGTCATAATCAGACCAAAACCGCCTAGCCAGGTGAACAAGTACAGAACCCGTAAAGCCGTCCCAATAAAAGGCCCGTGGGACAGAAACGAGCGATGATGTAAACTGTTTTGATAGGGAACCCATAGCCAACGGAACCACCCCCAACGTTGAAACTGTCGTGAGTTTAGATCTAAATCTGGCCCAAACATCAGGCCACTAAATAGAAAACTGCCAGATACTAGGAGAGTTAGATGGCTGCTGCGAGTTTGTCCAAACGTCAAAGCCGCCACCAGTGGCAAGCTCCAGAGTGTTATGCGATCGTGGGTTTTGCCAGAAGGCATAGCGCAAAAATTTTTTTCAAAAATAGCTTCCCTATTTTAGCGATTGCTGCTACAATAGAAAACATCGAATGCAAAAGGGCGATTAGCTCAGTGGTAGAGCGCCTGCCTTACAAGCAGGATGTCACTGGTTCAAGTCCAGTATCGCCCATTTTCGGGAAATCCTTATCCTAGCAGCGATAACCGGGATTCACTTAACCCGATAGTCGCACCTAATTACTCAGATATTACTCACAATCTAGTCCTAGCACAGGAAAATAATTCTGTCAATAGGATGATTACTCAGTCAACAAGCACAACTTAATCAATCTGTCAAATACCCATATCACTCCCTAAACCCGACGCTGATAGGGTAGTTCCCTTGTGATACCTGTCAATGGCAAGCCTATCGGTTCGTTCGTCACCATTGACTGCTATCACGTCGGTCACTTCCCCAAGAGTGCTTTTCCCGGTTATGGGGGGAGGGTATGTTTCAAAGCCAACACGATAGCCGTAGGTGGGGGGGAACCCGCTAGGGAATCAACGTACAAAGATATCAGACCGCCTTTCAGTATCAGATTATGAAAGTATGGTGGCGATCGCCTATCCGGTTATCTATGGGTCTGATTCATAATCTCCGGTGAGGGGAAACTATGGGCTATCATCTACCGACTCCAACCCGATACCCCTAAACAACTTTTCAACTGGTGACAATTACCGAGATGGGAATCGATACCCACATATAGCACAAGACAGAACACTTAGGACGTATAATGGAGAGGACGAGATGACTAAGAAGACCAAAAATGCCAGCCCCCTATAGTTACGACCTCAGACAAAAAGTTATTGATGCCATTGAACTAGACGGTATGCCCAAAACAGAAGCCAGTCAAGTTTTCCATGTCAGCCGGAACACCATTAATCTCTGGCTGCAAAGAAAAGCACAGACCGGAGACTTCCTCCCTAAACCTCATCACCGACCTGGCAATAACCACAAAATTACCGACTGGCAAAAATTCAAGGCTTTTGCCCAAGAGCATGGCCACAAAACCTCCGCTCAGATGGCTGAACTTTGGGATGACGACATCTCTCCTCGCACCATATCCAGAGCCTTGAAGAAAATTGGCTTCACCAGAAAAAAAACTTACGGCTACCAAGAAGGTGATCAGCAACAGCGAGAGGAGTTTATTGCTCAGATTGAACAGATGGAGCGACAAGAAGTGGTCTACCTCGATGAAGCTGGCATGAATAGTCAAGACTCGGATTATCCTTATGGTTACTGCGAGGAAGGACAACGCTTCGGTGCCCTCAAATCCGGGAAGAGGCAGGGCAGGGTGAGCTATATAGCCGCATGGTGTGATCAACAACTCTTAGCTCCCTTTAGCTTTGAGGGTTGTTGTAATCGGACAGTGTTTGAGTTGTGGTTGGAGTTCATCTTAATTCCAACATTGAAGCCAGGTCAAACTCTAGTACTGGACAATGCAACGTTTCATAAAGGGGGGCGGATTGCTGAACTGGTGGAGGCGGCTCAATGCCGTTTACTCTATCTTCCGCCTTATTCGCCAGACCTCAACAAGATAGAGAAATGTTGTTCGTGGTTGAAAGCCCGCATTCGCCATTGTATTGAGCAGTTTGATTCTCTCCATGATGCCATGGATTCTGTTCTCAAGGCTGCGTCCTAACCGTATTGACTAGTGCTATAGAAGATAAAAAGCAATCACCCCATCTCCCAATCAACAGAGATGATATTGATGATGATGGTTGGCGTAAGCCCTAACGCCTAACAGCTACCCCAATAACTTAATGACCCCCTATGGTTTCTGACTGTAGGGGGTGTCTATGTATTTTTCCTTTACACGCCTGTAACTACAGGCCTGAGAACGGTTTATATGAATGCTCACCCTATCATGTCCAGATAATACCCAGAACTAAGTTACCCCTAACAGATAGCTTTACCTACAACCTACGACTAAGATTTTGGGGGTGAACTGATTATGTTGGTATCGGTTTCCGCACGGGATGATTACCATCAAAGATTGGAGACTTGCTGAGGATTATGTGGGTATCGATTCCCATCTCGGTAATTGTCACCAGTTGAAAAGTTGTTTAGGGGTATCGGGTTGGAGTCGGTAGATGATAGCCCATAGTTTCCCCTCACCGAGGATTATGAATCAGACCCATAGATAACCGGATAGGCGATCGCTCATAGGTTTACCTATAGGTCTAGTCCACGGAAAGGCGGTCTGATATCTTTGTACATTGATTACTTAGCGGGTTCCCCCCTACGGCTACCTACGGCTATCGTGTTGGCTTTGAAACATACCCTCCCCCCATAACCGGAATAAGCACTATTGGGGAAGTGACCGATGTGATAGCGGTCAAGGGTGAGGTACGAACCGATAGGCTTGCCATTGACGGGTATCACAAGGGAACTACCCTATCAGCGTCCGGTTATGGGGGTGATATGGATATTTGACAGATTGATTAAGTTGTGCTTATTGATTAACCCGTCAATAATTAAGATTTGTTGCTAAGGGATATGCACTAATTGTCCCGTGTGCTAAGACTGAATGGAGTGCATTTTGAGTGTAACGGTACGACTATCGGGTTGAGTGTTTCCCGGTTATCGTAGCCAGAATAGGCTTTTAAGCGATATGGAGAATAGGGGGGTCGAACCCCTGACCTCTGCGGTGCGATCGCAGCACTCTACCAACTGAGCTAATTCCCCAAGTATAGAGAGAGATAGGACACAACCGCCCATTATAACATCAATCGGGTTCCGATAGTGCAACTTCTCCAGAGATTCCCAAAATCCTCTCTAACTCCAAGTCCTGGAGATAGTCCACACACCAATCAGCGCGACGCTGTAGCATATGGAAAGGATAAGTATGGGCTACCCCCACGACAGGAATACCCGCGCGTTTCGCCGCCTCAATACCAGCAAAAGTATCCTCAATAGCTAAACACTCTTCCGGCTGCAAATTCAAGGTCTCATCAGCAGAATTTAGCCTTTGTAGCGCCAATAAATAGCCATCAGGTTCCGGCTTGCTGGTGGTAATATCATCCCCAGCGACAATGATGGAAAAATAATCAATCAACCCCGCGCGAGTCAAAACTAACTCAACTTCCTCTCTAATAGCGCCGGTAACTAGGGCGATTTTCAAATTCGCCGTCTGAATGCGTGTAATTAGTTCCCGCAACCCATCATATAGAGGTAGGTCTGACATAGCATTTAACCGCTGTTGATAGGCTTGTGCTTTCCGCGCGATCAGGTTTTCTAGCTCCTCAGAAGTTACGACTCTGCCGTATAATGAGAGTAAATCCTGTAAACAGGCGCGATCGCTTCTTCCTAAGCAAACTTCACGAATTTTATCTGGTTTCACCCGCAGATTTTCAGCGACCAATAATTCCTCGATTAACTGTTCATGAATCGATTCATCATTGATAATTACACCATTAAAATCAAAAATAACAGCCTTTAAACTCATACCCAGTTAATGGATAATGGACAAATGTTATCTATGGAAATTATTAATTAATAATTATTAATTAATAATTATCTGTGGGAATTGAGATTGACAGCAGAACCCGCCCCTACATGATAACCAATTATTGATGGATATGGGGTGGGTTGGGGCGGATTTACCAGTGTTATCTGTGGGAATTGAGATTGACAGCAGAACCCGCCCCTACA
>NZ_JARPLU010000560.1:0-402 GCF_032349615.1 Limnospira sp. PMC 1279.21
AATTGTAGGGGCGGGTTCTGCCGTCAATTTTCCATCCCCACCAGGATATTAATAAACCCGCCCCACCGTTTCCCCTGAGAAACCCGGTTTCTCAAAGAAACCGGGTTTCTGGACCACGATATGGGTTGGTGCGGTTGACCCGATAGGTTATCCCTGTGACGCACCCTACCAGGGTGATAATAATTAATTGATAATTATTAATTGTAGGGGCGGGTTCCGCCGTCAATTTTCCATCCCCACCAGGATATTAATAAACCCGCCCCACCGCCGATAATCAATTGTAGGGGCGGGTTCTGCCGTCAATTTTCCATCCCCACCAGGATATTAATAAACCCGCCCCACCGTTTCCCCTGAGAAACCCGGTTTCTCAAAGAAACCGGGTTTCTGGACCACGATATGGGA
>NZ_JARPLU010000561.1:0-399 GCF_032349615.1 Limnospira sp. PMC 1279.21
GGAGAGGGAAGGGGAAAGCGATCGCCTGGGAGAGGGAAGGGGAAAGCGATCGCCTGGGAGAGGGAAGGGGAAAGCGATCGCTATTGTGGTGCGTCAACCGAGAATATTCGGTTAGTATGAAAATTCCCCGGTTCTGACGCACCCTACAATGTGGGTTTTGTCAGTTGTCATCTGTCTGCAACCAGCGCACTAAATCCTCCATCCCCCCAAAATCTAACAAAGCCTCCGCCAACTCATCCCTTTGACCCGAGTTGAGAGATATCACCTGTTGCCGTTGCATATCCGACAACTCACCACAGCGACGGGTTAACTGTCGTAACAGCATCTGGGTCTGTGCTTCTTCGCGACCCTTCTGCAACACATCCCGATAAAACCGGGTATCCTCAAGCTTAACCTGGG
>NZ_JARPLU010000562.1:0-395 GCF_032349615.1 Limnospira sp. PMC 1279.21
TCTAAAGATGGAATGCCCGTATAAACGGAACGTTTAAACCCCTTTTAGGCTCTCAAGTGGCAGGATGTACCTGCGGAGTAGTGAAAGTGTAAGCGTATACCTTTAAGGGGAAAGGATGTGACTGAAAGCCAATGCCTAACTGTAATGGTTAGGATATGCCCACTAGTCACGGTGTGGATATAGAGACCGCGACAAGTAAGAGTTTGATGACGAAAGCGAGTTTAAAGACTACGTGTTGTATTTAGCTCCCAAAGTTGAGGTCACAAAGCGGGGGGTAGTAGCCCTGTTCCTATTGACAATTAGGGTATCTACATCAGGAGCCGTGTGCTGGGAAACTCGCAAGCACGGTTTTGAAGTGGAGTTGGGGAAGGTGACTTCTCTTTCGACCATAACCC
>NZ_JARPLU010000563.1:0-394 GCF_032349615.1 Limnospira sp. PMC 1279.21
GTTGTAGGTGTAAATAACTTTCCAATGGCAACTCCTGACTTTCTAAATCTCCGGGAGGAAACTCGATATCTTCCCATTCTGGTGAGGTTTCCAGTGATGCTAACTGTTCCGTAACTGTCATAATTTTTACCTCAATTATCTACAACTGTTCGGGGTCAATTCCCAACTCTCGCAGTTTAGCCGCTAGTTGGTCTTTCTGTTGTCGTTCGATTTCTAATTGATTTTGAGTGGTTACTAACTCATTTTCAACACTTCCTAATTGATTTTGAGTGGTTACTAACTCATTTTGGACGCTACCTAACTGTTGTTGAGCTTCAGTGGCTGATTCTTCGGGAGTGGGTACTAAAACACTATCAGGACTAAAAAAGCGGAGTTGACGATTTTCTATCCCTAC
>NZ_JARPLU010000564.1:0-391 GCF_032349615.1 Limnospira sp. PMC 1279.21
AGCAGCGCACGTTGCGTTCGGCCGCCAATCTGGTGCAGCAGTTGCAGACAATCGACCCCGCAACGCTGCCGCGGCCGCCATCAACGATGACCGACTTTGGCGTCGGGCAGCTTGACGCCTTGATGGAGACAACCCCAAGCCTGTTGGCAGCCATGTTTCCGGGCCACAACCCGCCGCTGGATCAGGCCTTGCCCTTGTGGCGTGAACGCATTGCGGCGTTGCCGCGTGGATTCAGTCACGGTGACCCCAGTATCGGCAATGTGCTGCCAAACGGCTGGGTGCTGGACTGGGACAATTGCGGCCTGTTTCCGCTGGGCCATGACGCGGCCCATTACCTGGCGCTGCGTCACAGGCAGGCAAGCTGGGACAGGATTTGCCAGTTGTTCAATGC
>NZ_JARPLU010000565.1:0-388 GCF_032349615.1 Limnospira sp. PMC 1279.21
TTGAGCGCAGCGTGGCAACCTATTACGCTGCTAAATCATTACGATGGTTCAAGCCGGACATTCGGTTTCCCTAATCATGGATGGTTGGCAGTGGTCGCATTTGGTAGTAGGTTCTACTTCACGCCTTCCGTTCCCCGCTTCAATCCCAGAATCGTGTATCCTGAAATTGGGGGTGGCTATCGCCTTTACTCTCTACTCCCTGATTTCTCAGTTTGTTTATGACCTTGAGTCCCCTGCCTTGCTCAGATTTCTCCAAGCGTCGGGACATATAAACAGTTATGGGATGGTCAGGATACGAGTCCCTTATATTCCACCAAGGGGTGGAAGTCCCACTAGGAGGCTATTTCGGGCATTGCATCCCTATTTCACTCCTAAACGTCTCGCACGA
>NZ_JARPLU010000566.1:0-387 GCF_032349615.1 Limnospira sp. PMC 1279.21
ATTGTTCGGTGTTTTCTGCCATAGGTTGACCGTCGCTTTCAGGATAGATAATTGGCGTTTGGGGAGTGGTTTTAATCTCGGTTACCATGTCGCCTCCTTGGGGTGCTTTATGGGTGTATTCGTCGTCAAAGGGGATTACATAGTATCAGGGTCAATACCTAATTCCCGCAGTCTTTCCGCCAGGCGGTTAGCGCGTTCTGCTTCCTGTTGGGCGCGTTCTGCTTCCTGTTGGGCGCGTTCTGCTTCCTGTTGGGCGCGTTCTGCCTGCTGTTGGGCGCGTTCTTCGGCTTGTTGGGCGCGTTCTGCCTGCTGTTGGGCGCGTTCTGTTTCCTGTTGGGCGCGTTCTTCTGCTTTTTGGCGATCGCTCTCTAACTCAATATAAGTCGG
>NZ_JARPLU010000567.1:0-386 GCF_032349615.1 Limnospira sp. PMC 1279.21
TCCGGGATAATGCAATTGCTTGGTTGTAGCAATACCGACAAGCGGCCAACCATTTACGCCAGACTTGATTTAGCTCGGGGCTGGGGTAAATCCGGATCTTCTTTGACCTGAGTTTTGTATTTACTCCGTCCGTATAATCTGGAGCTAAAGCAGTGGAGGAGGGCGAGGATGTCCTCAACCATTTCTCGTTCTGGACTGAGACTTGTCTGGTTGAGAACCATGAGTGAGCACCTGTTTTGCTCACAGAGCCATCGAAACAAGTCAAATCCCCATATTGCCAATCGGTCTGGGTGGGCAACGACAACCATGCGGACATCTCCTGACAAGACTTGTCCCAGTAAGGCCAGCATTTTCTTTCCCTTGAAGTCGAGCCCGCCTCCGATTTG
>NZ_JARPLU010000568.1:0-383 GCF_032349615.1 Limnospira sp. PMC 1279.21
CAAAGTTCAGCCATTTGAGCGGAGGTTTTGTGGCCATGCTCTTGGGCAAAAGCCTGGAATTTGTGCCAGTCGGTAATTTGGTGGCTATGACCAGGTGGGCGATTAGGTTTAGGGAGGAAGTCGCCGGTGTGTTCTTTTCTTTGCAGCCAGAGATTGATGGTGTTCCTGCTGACATGGAAAACTTGACTGGCTTCGGTTTTGGGTATACCGTCTAGTTCAATTGCATTAATAACTTTTTGTCTAAGGTCGTAACTGTAGGGGGCTGGCATTTTGGGTCTTCTGTAGATATCCTTGCCATTATACGTCCTAAATGTTCTGTCTTGTGCTATAAGTACACAACAAGCGAGCTAAATGCCGAAATATACATCACCGAGTGAAACGGT
>NZ_JARPLU010000569.1:0-381 GCF_032349615.1 Limnospira sp. PMC 1279.21
AACCATCATCATCAATATCATCTCTGTTGATTGGGAGATGGGGTGATTGCTTTTTGCCCCCTAACTGTTGTTTACAGGCTATTTGTTCTAACGATTTTTTAAAAAACTCAAATAATATGTCTAACTTTTGATTGTTTAAATCTAGTTTTGATTCGATAATTTTATTCTCCTTGACTATCGCATACGCTGAACACAAGACCACAATTATTATCAAAGCTAATTCAATAATTATGAATCTTTGACAGATTGATATTGTATTCATTGCATTAATCTCCAAAAATAAAGGGTAAACCATTTTATCCGTTCTAACGGGTCAAATACCGCATAAAAATTACTATATGGTGGTGATTCAATTATTTGATATTCATTTAGCCAAATAGG
>NZ_JARPLU010000057.1:0-7534 GCF_032349615.1 Limnospira sp. PMC 1279.21
CATATCTGGCAATAGGTTTATCCTCAACTCTTCTCGCTTATTATACCGTATTGCCGTAAAATGTTAACCTAATTTGAGATTAAATCATGCTTTGATTCGGCGACATTGAAAATTGGCATTCCCACGAGATCACCCTGAACTTCAGAGTTGGTAGACTTAACAGTTTCGCCGAGTCTCATTTTACCATAAATCTGTCGCGAAATGTGTCGCGATCGCCTAAAATCTTAAAGGATTTCTTGACAACATCTTGGCCATAGCTGCCTCGATTGGGAACTAGGGGACATCCCTCATAGACTGAACATACTAAGAAAACACCCAAATCTAACTAAAAGTCAACGAGAAACAATTTCTCCCATTAAAGCATGGTTGCTACATACAGCCTTTGAGGACCAACCTCAACAGTTTCCGGTGAGAATTTGGCGTTCCACCTGAGAATATTAAAACCTCTAAGATTTTCAAAGGAGTCGATTAATTAATGAAGTCTGATATTGGGCGCGGTCAGAGTTTCCCCCTCGGTGCTACAGTTTATCCTGATGGGGTCAATTTTTGCTTATTTTCCAAAACCTGTGCATCTTTAGAGTTGCTGTTTTTTGATGCCCAAGATGATGCCAAACCTAGCCGTGTGATCAAGTTTGACCCTCAGTATAATAAAACTTTCTACTACTGGCATATTTTTGTCAAAGGCATTAAGGCAGGGCAAATTTATGGATATCGCGCCTATGGAATGTTTGAGCCGGAATTGGGCTATAGATTTGACGCGGATAAGGTACTGCTTGACCCCTATGCTAAAGCTGTGGTTAATACCGAAAATTATAGTCGGGAAGCGGCCTCCAAACGTGGTGATAACTGTGCTAAGGCTATGAAAGCCGTAGTCGTAGACCCCAAAACTTATGATTGGGAAGATGATAAGCCGCTGGAAATCCCCTATTCTCAAACCGTAATCTATGAGATGCACGTGGGCGGTTTTACCCGCAATCCTAACTCAGGTATTCCCCCGTCTAAACGAGGAACTTATGCAGCCTTAATTGATAAGATACCTTATCTAAAAGACTTGGGAATCACTGCAGTAGAATTAATGCCTGTTCATCAATTTGATGAACAAGACGCTGTTCCGCCTCGAAAAAATTACTGGGGTTATAGTACAGTTTCCTTTTTTGCTCCCCATAGACAGTATAGTTTTAGGCGCGACCACCTCGGACCTGTTGATGAATTTCGCGATATGGTGAAAGCCCTTCATAAAGCGGGTATTGAGGTAATTTTAGATGTAGTTTATAACCACACCGCCGAGGGAAATGAGAATGGTCCGACTCTCTCATTTAGGGGGATTGACAATTCTATGTATTATATGCTGGAGGAGGAGAATCAGTCGTTTTATAGTAACTATAGTGGCTGCGGAAATACCATTAAAGCCAACCATGAAATCGCGGGACAAATGATTATTGATAGTCTGCGCTATTGGGTTTCCGAGATGCACGTGGATGGTTTTCGGTTCGATTTGGCATCAATTTTTTCCCGAAATCGTGATGGTACACCCATGGAAGATGCGCCGATTTTATGGATTATTAAATCTGACCCGGTATTGGCGGGAGCCAAACTAATTGCTGAGGCTTGGGACGCAGGGGGACTGTATGAGGTGGGGTCTTTTGCAGGCGATCGCTTTACCGAATGGAATGGACAATTTCGGGATGATGTTCGCAGTTTTGTCAAAAGTGAACCCAAACAAATCCAACGCCTAGCCTATCGAATTATGGGGAGTCCAGATATTTACCCCAAACCCGATCGCGAACCTCATTGTAGCATTAACTTTATCACCTGTCACGATGGCTTTACCCTCAATGATTTGGTTTCCTATAACCAGAAACATAATCAAGCCAATGGTGAAAATAACCGGGACGGACACAATGATAATCGCAGTTGGAATTGTGGAGTTGAGGGCTTAACTAATGATACCTATATCGAAGCCCTACGCAATCAACAAATGAAAAACTTGTGGACAATTCTGTTAGTATCCCAAGGAACTCCCATGCTGTTAATGGGTGATGAAGTCCGCCGCACCCAAAACGGAAATAATAACGCCTATTGTCAAGATAACGAGTTAGGTTGGTTTGACTGGAGTGATGTCGGTAAACACCCGGAACTATTGCGATTTGTGAAAAATCTGATCCGATTTACCCAAAGACTGCAAATTTTTCGGATTGAAAGCATTTTAGTCATGGACCCCAATAGTAAATTACCTAACATTACATGGCATGGGGTACGCTTAAATAAACCCGATTGGGCAGATTATTCCCGCAGTATTGCCTTTAGTTTACGACATCCCGAAAAACAGGAATATCTTCATATTATGCTCAATTCTTATTGGGAACCCCTCCTGTTTGAGATACCTATTCTCCCAAAAGGTCAACGGTGGTATCGTATTGTGGATACAGCTTTAGCAGTCCCCAATGATTTCTGTACCGAGAAAACAGCCCCCCCAATTCAAGGGAATCACTATCGAGTCCAGGGACGCGGATCAGTTATTCTGATGGCACAGTCCCGGTAGCAATTACCAAAATACTAACTTAACCATCGCGCTATATGTCTGATATCTCTGACCGACAACAACTGTATGAAGGGAAAGCCAAAATCGTCTATACCACTGATGACCCAGAGGTGTTGCTGGCTTACTATAAGGATGATGCCACAGCATTTAACGCCCAGAAACGGGGGACGATTAAAGGGAAGGGTGAAATTAATAACACCATGTCTGGTCATCTGTTCAAACTCCTAGAGGCGGCGGGTGTTCCCACTCATTACATTGATACCCCTAGTCCTAATGAAATGCGGATCAAACGGGTGAAGATTGTTCCTGTGGAAGTGATTGTTCGTAATATCGCCGCAGGGAGTCTGTGTAAACAGACGGGAATTCCCCTGGGAACAGTTTTGCAGCCCCCTTTGGTGGAATTTTGCTATAAAAATGACCAGCTAGGTGATCCTCTACTAACTCGCGATCGCCTCTTGGTGATGAATTTGGCGACCCCAGAACAGCTTAAATCTATGGAAGACCTCAGCCGCCAGATTGACCAGATTTTGAGTGACTTTTTCAGTGAATGTGGTATCACTCTGGTAGACTTTAAGCTAGAATTTGGCATTACCTCTGATGGTCAGTTAATATTGGCTGATGAGATTAGCCCTGATACTTGTCGCCTCTGGGACCAAGCCGAAACTGACCCTAACCTCCGGGTGATGGATAAGGATCGCTTCCGTAATGACCTCGGAAATGTCGAGAGTGCTTATCAGCAAGTATTAGCTAGGATTCTCAGTCGTCTGGGTTGAACTGCCGGGTTCTACCATCAGCCCCCTTATAGGGACACGACAGGAACCCGCGAAACCCGGTTTCTCTCAGTCTTCTGGCTTCCTCAAAAGATTGTGCCAAGAAACCGGGTTGTCTCTCCGAATAATTGGGCAAAATACCTGAAAATTTCGGATTGGGTCAGGTATCTGGGACGGGAAAAGGAATTTTTCCACCTTGAGGTTGTAACATGATCGATGGCTGATTATTTGGTGTGTGGATGTCCAAGAATGTCAATAACATGGGCTTCTGTTCTTTCTGGGTTGCCTGTTTGGCAACTTCAGCAACGTTTGGGCTATCAAATTCTGCTAGTGGTAAAACCCCTCCACTGATTTTCAATGACTATCAAGGGTCTTTGGCAGTTTCTGATCAGTCTAACGATGCTCATAAGGAGTCAGAAGCGATCGCTATCCCTTCTGTCCAATCGGGGACGACCAGCTCAGACCCGACCCAGTTTCCCCTATTTCAACTCAAAAATAACGACTACCAGAAACTGGCAGATTTTCCTCGGTCCGTAAGTTCCCCATTGGTAGCACTGGAAAACGTCGATGATAGCCTTGTAGCGTCCGACAGCACCGCCAGCGCCAGAACACAGGCACACAAGGAGCCTGCCTCGACCAAGGTGGAAATGGGTCTCGCCTCCTGGTCGGAAAATCCACCCACGCCAGTATATTCGCCTTTTGAACCCTCTCTGGGTAAGCCGGAGTCAAAACAGGCGAATTTTGATGTCATGCCGTCAGCAGACCAAATAGCCATTGCTAACCTTCAGGAAAGGTCAAAGTTTAGGCTCCCTCACTCTCCACAAGACTTGGATAGTTCCACCAAAAGCCATTTATTGACCCCTCAGACACCTTTGGCTGTGTCTCAGGAGCGCGCCGCCGGGGTAAGGCCATCAGAAGACTGGTCTAGGGAGCCTCAATGGGTGGTTAATTTGATGCAGGCGATCGCCTACGAGTGTGAACATTGCAGCCTCGACGGCACTAGGGGCCAGGAAAATCTGGAGTTAGCCCAAAATAATCTACCGCCATCAGTCCCCGGAACAGGCCAGCCGGGAGAACCTGATGTGCTAATTGCTGAAGTTCTCGTATCGGGAACTGATAATGAGCAGTTGGTGGATGTTGTCTATGGGGCGATCGCAGTTCAACCAGGACGCACCGCTACCCGTTCCCAACTCCAACAAGATATTAATGCCATTTTTGCCACCGGTCTATTTAGAAACGTCCGAGCTGTCCCAGAAGATACCCCCCTGGGAGTCAGAGTCACTTTTGATGTCGAACCTAACCCTCCCCTACAGCAGGTTATTATCGAAGGAGATCAGGTTCTCCCCTCCGAGGTCGTTGATGCTAGTTTTGCTAATCAATTCGGTCAAATTATCAACCTGCGACGCATTGAAGAGGCGATCGACGATATCCAAACCTGGTACCAACAAAATGGCTATGTACTCGCCCAGGTAATTGCCGCCCCAGACGTTACCACAGAGGGGGTAGTAACTTTAAGAGTCGCTGAGGGCGTAATTTCCGAGATTATAGTTCGTTTCCTCAATGCTGATGGAGACCCAACCGACCCTGACGGTAATCCCGTTACAGGTCGCACCCGTGACTTTATTATCACCCGTGAAATTCAGTTGCAGCCCGGAGATGTCTTTAACCAAGCAACTATTCAACAGGACTTAGGTAGGGTATTCAGATTAGGCATTTTTGATGATGTCCGACTTCAGCTTGAACCTGCCCCCGAAGACCCCACCAAGGCTAATATGATTGTTAATGTCATTGAACGTAGCACTGGGTCCGTCGCCTTTGGGGGTGGTTTCAGTTCCGCCACCGGTTTGTTTGGAACTCTTAGCTATCGTGAAGCCAACTTGGGGGGAAATAATCACCAATTAGCCGCCGAAGTGCAGGTTGGTGAACAGGTTTTACTCGTCGATTTGAGCTTTACAGACCCTTGGATTGCTGGAGACCCTTACCGCACCTCCTACACTGTTAATGCTTTTCGCCGCCGTGGGATTTCTCTAGTTTTTGAGGAAGGCTCCGAAGATGTTAGACTCCCTAATGAAGACCGCCCTAGGGTAATTCGGACTGGTGGTGGTATTAGTTTTACCCGTCCCTTTGCCGAAAATCCTTTTGTTGACCCCGACTGGGTGGCTTCCTTGGGTTTTCAATATCAACGCGCTCAGGTAACAGATTCTCGTGAACGTATCACCCCCCGCGATGAGAGAGGTAAACTTCTTTCCGCTAGTGAGTCTGGCGAGGATGATTTATTTACCGTTCAGTTTGGGTTGGCCACCGATCGCCGTAATAATCGCCAAATTCCCACCAGTGGCTATGCTTTTCGCTTCGGAACAGAACAATCGATTCCCATAGGTTCCGGGAATATATTTTTTAATCGCGTCCGAGGTAGTTATAGTTATTATATCCCCGTTGATTTCTTACAGTTGGTTCCAGGCGCACCCCAAGCCTTAGCTTTCAATATTCAAGCTGGCACAATTATGGGCGATTTCCCACCCTATGAAGCCTTCCCCTTGGGGGGTGCTAACACTGTCCGAGGTTGGCGTGAAGGTGCTTTAGCCGCCGCCCGCAGTTTTGTCTTGGGTTCCGTCGAGTATCGCTTCCCAGTCTTTTCTGTTGCTAATTTTTTGATTGGCGGCGCTTTATTTATTGATGGTGCCCATGCTTTGGGTACTCAAAGCAGTGTCCAAGGAAATCCTGGCGGTATTCGTGGTAAACCCGGCAGTGGGATTGGTTTCGGGGGCGGCGTTCGCATTCAGTCTCCTCTCGGTCCAATTCGGATTGATTATGGGATTAATGATGAAGGCGGAAATCAGATCCACTTCGGTATTGGTGAACGCTTCTAAATCTCCAGTCAATTACATCTAGTTGGGTGCCTCAGAATTCCCAAATAGACAGGGCACCCAATAACCCTACGCCGTGTTTTATTAAAGCGAGAAGGGGGGAAATTAATAAACGTTCTCGGTTCTGGATTAGACGAGCGATCGCTTCCCATTGTCCATCTCGGAAAGTAGCGTCAGGGTTATTGAGGGCGGTTTTTAAATAAGACAAGGCTTGGGATTTTAAAGATTCCATGATCAGTTAAACTCAGGCATACTAGAGACCATCATATTCATTGTAATCAAAAATATCTAAGTCAGCCCTCATAGCCTTATGCTATAATGCGGAAGCCTACATCCAGCTATAGTAGTAAGCACAAGTTCCTGTTCACACCCCAGCCGACCGGAGAAACAACGCCTATGACCTCTGACAAACCCCAGGACGCTTTAGCCAGCCTCTCAGAAGGAATTGCGCTTCTGATTGATTTGGCTAAACAGGGAGAAATAGATCCCTGGGATGTGCGGGTGATTGACGTGATTGATCGCTACCTCAGCCAACTGACTCCCGGGGTTGATTCCGTCTCCAATAATCAGTTTGTAGAACTTTCCCAATCTGGTCAAGCCTTTCTTTATGCTTCTATGCTGGTGCTACTCAAGGCGGATAGCCTCATGGATTCTGATGCGGCTGGGGATGATGATGCTATGATTACCGAAGAGTTAGAATTTTTGGGGGAAGATTCAGAAGCTGAGTGGCTGCGTCCTCAGAATTTGGAACGACAGTTACGCCGCCGCGCTGTGGCTAAGGTTCCCCAAAAGCGTAAAGTCACACTCCAAGAGTTGATTGATCAACTACAATTAATGGCGACTACCATCGCCCAACACCAGAGTCGTCCCCGTCCCCGTCGTAATGTTTCTGTTAACAAAAATAAAGCAGCTAAAGCGATCGCTGAATTAGCACACCAAGAAAACCTGGTCGAGATGGCTGGAAAATTAGAGGAACTTCTCCAGGCTGAAAGTGTAGACCCACAAGGCGATTGGTTAGAACTTGAACAATTATTAGTTCTCTGGTCTAATCTGATTGGTAAGCAGAAAACACACACCCCCAACCTGTTAGAATCCACCAATCTACTCCCAGAGTCAGCCGCAAATACTCCGCCTATTTATAATTCTAAACATGATCGAGTTGGGGTTTTTTGGGCTTTGTTATTATTATCGGCTCAGTCTAAGGTAGAGTTATCCCAGGATGAATTTTATCAGGATATTAAAGTCAGGACTTTAAATATATCCCCCCAGCCTGAATTAAACAACATCCGATAATCAATTAATAATTAATAATTAATAATTAATAATTGTAGGGGCGGGTTCCTCTAGGACCTCGG
>NZ_JARPLU010000057.1:7544-27789 GCF_032349615.1 Limnospira sp. PMC 1279.21
CCCACCCGGTAATTAATTGATAATTAATAATTAATAATTAATAATTGTAGGGGCGCGCCTCCCCTAGGACATAGCCTACCAACGATAAGATAAATAAACCCGCTTTCTGGGGAGAGGGGGAAAGGGTAGCGCCACATCAATTATCGGGTTAGTTGACAGTTGATTTAAGGCTCTAAAAACGCCGCCAGTTTGATGTTATATTGTTGCTCGAACACATCTTTTTTGATGTCTAAACTCCACAATTCCAAAGCACAATTATCCTGGCGGTCAACCGGTTTCAGTATCAATTTAAACTCTTTTTTATCACGATCGCACTCACAATTAACCTCAGCTACAGCCCCTATTTGACGACGGTCTAAAGCCACCGCTAACCGCATCAAAGGATTAAGACGGTCGATAATGTGACGGTTTTTCTTCGACAAGTTTTGATAATTTTCATGTTTCTTTTTGGGGGCGCTTTTCCGGTGATAACGAGCCAGATTAGCAATCATCTCAATTTCGGTTTCAGTATAACCCAAAAGTTCCCCATTACGGATTAAATAATAGGAGTGTTTATGGTGTGCAGAATGACTAATATATAGCCCGCAGTTATGCAAAATAGCCGCCGCCCACAACAACTCTCGTTCCGCCGATCCATAGTCATGGAGAACGCCATGAGTTTGGTCAAATAGGCTGAGAGAGAAGGCTGCCACCCGTTCACCATGTTCTAAATCTACATTATATTTTTGAGCAATTTTGAGGATGCTACGTTGTCGGATAGAACTTTCATATCGTAGGCGGTCTTCAATCAACCCATGGGTAAGCATCCAATCAACAATTACCCCTTCCCGCAAACTTCTTTCACAAATAGTCAGAGATTCTATTTCTAATAAACTCATCGCCTCCTGTAAAATCAGCGCCCCAGCCAGGATAATTTCCGCCCGCCGATCATTTATGCCAGGAATTTGTAACCTTTCTTGGTAGGATAACTTCCGCAGACGACTAACGATATTGTGTAACTCATTTAAAGTAATTTGGTATCCTGCTAAAGGTGTAGGCTCAGTGCCTAATTTTTCCTTAGCAATCATCACCGCCAAGGTTTCAATTGTACCGGAAGTGCCGACTAAATGGGATACTTTTCGATTGGGGAGATGAAGACGCAACTCATCAACGGGACGTTCCAACATTCCCCGAATATAGGCTTGTACAAACAGAAATTCTGTGCGAGATATAGGGTCAGTTTTGATATATTCTTGAGTGAGACGGACAGCCCCGACCTTGGTACTACTGAGAAATTTAGGTTCTCCACCATCTCCCAAAATCAACTCTGTCGAACCCCCTCCGATATCAATAATAACGTGGGGTTCGTCGTGAAATTCCATAGCCGAGAGGACACCCAAATAAATTCTCCGGGCTTCTTCAGGACCAGAAATCAGGTTAACTTCGAGATCCAATTCATCGGATACTTGTTTGATAAAATCCCGACCGTTGGGCGCTTCCCGGACTGCACTGGTAGCGACAGCAATAACTTGTTCAGCGTTAAAAGTTTTGGCTAGTTCCTGAAAGCGTTTGAGGGTGGCGATCGCCCTATCCATGACTTCCGGCTTGAGTTGTCCTTTAGGTCCACAGTCTCCGAGTCTGACCGTATCTTTCTCTCGGGCAATAATCGTAAATGCGGGTAGACTCTTATCAATTCGCACTATGACCATGTGCAGAGAGTTGGTTCCTAGGTCAATAGAAGCCAAAATATGTTCGCCACTGGGCCTTAATTGCTTCCCTAAATGCGGAACTGATGTAGCCATAACAAATATATATTAAGCGATTCTAAATTCTATCTTAGATCAAAACTTGCCACTTCAATATCCCCTGTAGACAATCTTAGCCACCAGTAGGGGCGAACAGTAGGGGCGAAAAATTTTTCGCCCCGACAATTGTCCTTTGTCTCCTTCTACCCCTTTCCCAGAGGGAGGGGGAGTTTTATTGTCCATTGTCGATTTGGGTTTGAGAATTTTTAAAGGCTTGTTTCATCACCGATTGAATTCGCTTAGGATCGGGTTTTTTGCCACCCATTAAATCCCCGAAATATACACAAGTAGCTTCACCTAAAGCCCCCGTATAAGCAAAAGCCCAAGAAGCAGCGATCGCACTTCCAAAAGCCGGAATAAACTTAATTAATTCCCGACCGACCGCCTGAGCGAGAAATCCACCAGCGATCGCACTAACAATACCCCCAGCTTGGGAGGGGGTAATAGTTTGACCGTAGAGTTTTCCTAGTAACCCCACCATAGACACTTGTAGGGCTGTTAAAACTGGCATAGTCGCAAAAGGTAGGGGAACCGCTGCTATAGTAGCCGCCATAATTGAAAAAGCTAAAATATAGCGCCTTCCCACGTCTCGATATAAACTACTTAATTCCTGTCCCGCCTGTCCTTCCAAAAGCTGATAAATAGTCCTGGCTTCCGCTTCTGGCAACAATTCTATCAAAGTATCCCTAAAAGTTTCTAACCCATAAAATACCGGGGTGTAGCCATCTTCTTCTCGGGTAAAATCAATGGCAACTAGGCGATTATATAAATTATCAAAATCCTCTTGTATGGCATCAAAACTTCGCTGAAAGTCTGGAAAATCCGGCGGATAGGCGGGATGATTTGCCGTTCCTGTGGGGTAGACTTCATGGAGACAAGTTACCACCAATAAACAGGGTAAATCAGGGTATTTTGACCGTAAACTAGCCGCAATAGTTCGCAGGGTATCTGTAGCGAAATCATTAATTTTCACCGTCAAAATTAGCACCCGTGCGCCGCGAGTTTCCTGCTGTAAATTCTCCACCAATTCCGCTACCAACTCATCCGTATCCTGATTAATATCCCCCAGTCCGACCGTATCCGTAAAAATCAGTAAAGGTAGATCCCCGGAAGGGTAAGCATATCGTTGAGTGTTTTGGGTGTGGGGCTTAAATCCCTGGCCGACAATTTCCGCCGAAACTCCTGTTAATCCCCGAACAATGGAACTTTTACCCGCTTGAGGTTTCCCAATTAGCAGCGCTTCTGTAGTTGGAAGTTCAGCCCGGACGCGCTCTAAAATCTCAGCAACTTCGCTCTCACTAACATTAAATAATCCCCCAATTTTATCAGTTATTTTCCCTAGAGTCAAGACTTTTTTCAATCCTTCGCCAAGAGATTCCCATGGCGCTTTATTGGGCTGTTTTTGATGATTCTGGTAAGACTGAGAAGGTTCTGGGGGTAAATTGCTATCAGTATCAGATGGTTCAGACATAATTAAAGGTGTGTTAAGCAATACTTCCGCGTTTGCGTGCTTCTTTGTAGGAGATACCGACGTTAGGGAGTCCGGCGCGAATCATTTGGTCTTCTAGCATAGCAAAAAACCGAGTCCGATCGCCTCCTCTCACCACCGCTTGATTGTGGGCTTCCGCTAAAGCCACCGGGTAACCATAGCCTTTATAAACTTGGGCTAACATAATTGATAAAGCTAACTCAAATTGTTCCGTATTTTCAGCTACCCAAGCCGGACATTCAATTCTAGCGATTTCTGTGCCGACATTCACATAACAGAAGTAGATGGAATCAAAATCATAATAATCTAAAATACGCGATCGCGATCGCCAGAGGGGGCTGCGCTGTCCCGGTTTCAGATAATTAGACCATAGCACCGTATCTCGCAGAGGTTCAGAAATTTGACAGGGGGCTTGTTTAATCTTGCCTTTTTTGTCCACTTGACCGAAATCTGGGCAATTTCGCGCACAATCAGGTTCATTATACGGACACCCTTGCAATCTCAGAAACGAAATAGTTTCGCTACTGCGAGAGGCGCTGACATAACCCATCATCGGAATACCAGACACTTTAATCATATCCCAGGCTTCTAAAATCGGTTCGATAATGCGATCGCGCGCTTCTGTTGGCAATGTTTCCAAAAACCAGTAAACTAGGGAACCATCTACTAAGGCGAGGGCCGGGTTAAGGTTGTCCCCTTGAATTGTAGCAATCTCCCGGGCTGTTTCCGCGAGGGCGATCGCTTCCGAAATGCTGCGTTGGTAGCCCATCCATTCCTCTGTGCGAATACCCCACTGGCGCGAAATATATAGGTCTTCGGGACGATAAAAAATTTCGGGAACACTATCAAGGATCGGGTGGCGACTTTGACCGTAATAGAGGACAACCCTACCGATGTTGATTAGGTAACAATAGGCGATTTCGTGGGCGTTAGGGGCGATTTGGGACCCGTCTGTGGCAAAAACTGTATGGGCGGCGGGTGGTGCTTGAATCGTGAAACAGCTATCTAATTGGTCTATGGGGATGGCGGGATGAAAGGGAATCCGATCTACCCAGTAATTCAGGCTTTCTATCAATTCTTCTTGATGCTTTTGGGCTTCTGTCAGCAGGTTTTGTGCTGCTTTTAGGCGATCGCTCGCCGCTTGGGCTTCACGGGTCAAGTGTTTACTCATCCCTTGCATTTGGCGAGCCAGTTGAGTTAGGTCAAGCATAGTATTCGGGCGTGAAGTCACACCTAATTATAAATCTCAGAGGTTAACTTGATGTAGCTACCCGGAAATACTTATCGCTGATTGCCAATATAAGTTTTTCGGTACATAATATATATGTTAGGCTCTATTGACAATTTTATGCTCACAAATCATCGGGGCTAATGCTGGGTTACTTTTATGATTAACAACTAGGAGTTAATTAGATAATGGATAAAGTCGAAAATTTTGCCTTAACATCTGTTGATCTCAGTAATTGCGATCGTGAACCCATCCATATTCCCGGTAAGATTCAATCTCACGGTTGTTTGCTAGTTCTCCAGGAACCAGAACTAATCATTTTACAAGCTAGTTGTAATACTCAACTATTTTTGGGGCGGGAAGTAGAGGCTGTTGTTGGCAAAACTTTAAGCCAAGTATTTACCCCGATCGCCTTTCAAAAAATATCCCAATCTCTGAAATCCCATGATCTCAAATATTCAAACCCCATTGATATCGAATTAACCCATAACAATACCCCCCAACAATTGACCGCTATTGTCCATCGACATGATCATGTATTAATCCTGGAGTTAGAGCCACATATACCCACACAAACCCACCGCGCTTATGGCATTTATGCACAAATTCAATCTTCCCTTCCCGCTATTGAAAATAAAAACAGTTTCGAGGAATCTGCCCAATTTTTAGCCCAGGAAATTCGCCAATTAACCGAATACGATCGCGTTATGATTTATCGGTTTGAAACTGATGGGAGTGGCATTGTCGTAGCCGAAGATAAAAAACCAGAATTAGAGCCTTTTCTCGGACTCCATTACCCCGCTTCCGACATCCCCAAACAAGCCCGACAACTCTATTCTAAAAACTGGGTGAGGATTATTGTTAATGTTAATGATAATCCCGTCGCTATTTACCCTCTTCATAATCCCATTACTCAAAAACATATCGATTTGAGTTATGCCACTCTTAGGAGTGTTTCCCCTATCCATATTGAATATCTGCAAAATATGGGGGTTTCCGCTTCCTTGTGTATTTCTCTCATTAATGACCAAAAACTATGGGGTTTAATTGTTTGTCATCACTACAGCCCTAAATTTGTCTCCTATGAATTGCGCCAAGCCTGCGAATTATTAGGGCAATTTATGTCAGTGGAACTGTTCCGTCAATATCAAAAAAATTGGGAAGCCTATCAGATTAAAGTCAAAAAAATTCAGCAACTCTTTAGACAAGAACTCTCCGTACATGAATCGGATTTAATTAATCGAATTAGGACAATGATTGATTCTAGTGGTCAACATTTACTAGAATTAGTTAATGCTCAAGGTGTCGTCATTGGCTTACAGGGAGAACTCACTGAGTTCGGAGAAACTCTCCCTCAACCCGATTTAGATGATCTACTCTCCTGGCTGCGTAGCTATTACCCACAGGAAATTTTTTATACCGATCGCCTCGCTGAAATTTACCCACCTGCTCAAAATTACATCAACCAAGCCGCTGGGTTGCTGGCTATTTCCATTTACTTAGATCAAGCCACTTATCAAATAGTTTGGTTTCGTTCAGAAATTATCCAGACTGTTACTTGGGGGGGGAATCCTAACAAAGCAGTTGTTATTGATGATCATAACCAAATGCGCCTATCTCCTCGCCAATCTTTTGAAGCCTGGAAAGAAACAGTTAGTGGTCATGCTTTGGGTTGGAATGAATTAGAAATTAACGCCGCCATGGAACTCCGCAATACTTTAATGTTGGCGGTTTTGCATTTCTCTCATTTCGCCTTAGAAGAAGTTGCGAAACGCGCGGAAATGGCGAATCGAGCTAAAAGTGAGTTTTTGGCTAATATGAGCCATGAAATCCGCACACCCATGAATGCCATTTTGGGTTTTTGTGATTTACTCAAAGGATTGGTTGAAGATGATAAACAACAATCTTATCTCGATGCGATCGCCGCTGGGGGTCGAGCCTTAATTAGTTTGATTGATGATATTTTGGATCTCTCCAAAATTGAGGCGGGAAAACTTGAACTTGAGTATCACCATGTCTATTTGCCAATATTACTACAGGAAATCCAGCAAATATTTTTACCCACAGCTATGGCTAAGGGTTTATCACTACAGATTAATTTTGAACCCAATGTTCCTAAAATTATCGAATTTGATGAAGTCCGACTCCGCCAAATTCTCTTTAATATTGTCGGAAATGCTATCAAATTTACCGAAGATGGTTCCGTTACGATTTCGGTTCGCGCTGAAAGTTTTGAGCATAATTCTCACCTCACTCTCCAAATTGTGGTAGCAGATACTGGTATTGGAATAAATCCAGATCAGTATCAGCAGATTTTTGAAGCCTTTGTACAAAGTGAAGGACAAAGTAACCGTCGCTATGGTGGGACTGGACTCGGTTTGGCTATTACTCGAAGACTCACCCATCTCTTGGGAGGTAAACTAACTCTCGAAAGTCAGTTGAGCTTAGGAAGTGTTTTTACTTGTACCTTTCCTAATGTCAAAATTACACAATCTCATCAATTAAATAATCTACAAACCGCCATTTATTTGTCAGATTTAATCCCCTCTACTATCCTAGTGGTCGATGATGTCGAGTCTAACCGCAAGCTAATTGCTGGTTATTTTGATACCACAGAACACCTACTGCTAGAGGCTAAAGATGGATACCAGGCGATCGCTATGGTTGAAACTCATCATCCTGATGTCATTTTAATGGATCTACGAATGCCCGATTTAGATGGCATTGCGACCAGTCAACTCATCAAACAAAACCCCCACACTGCTAATATTCCCATTGTTATGTTAACCGCTTCTGTGGTCGCCAAAGATTTTGAATTAAGTCAAAATTTATGTCAGGGATATCTACGCAAACCTGTCAATAGAGAGCAACTCGCCGCTGTATTATCCGATATTTTAGCACGCAAAATCGATATTCAACCGCCTAACATACCTCAACAATTAACTGAAAAAACAGCAATTAATATCACTAAATTACCCTTGAATCAATTGCTAGAGTTAAAGGAAATTTTACGCAAGGAAGAAGAGAAAGGATGGCCAGAATTACGCGATCGCATGACTCAAAGAGAGTTGCGATCGTTTTTGCGACGCTTACAAAAGTTAGCTAAAAACTATCCCTGGAAGCCTCTCCAAGATTATGTCACCATTCTCGATCAGCAATTTGCAGACTTTGATTGGGATAACTTACCAGATACTATCAATAACTTCCCCACATTAAGGCGATCGCTTGAACAACTAGAGTCCCCCTAGTCCCCTCGGTCCTAAGTCATGGTTTGGTAAAGGTTTTGTAAAGAGTTGATGAAACTAGCCTCCAGATAATCTATAGAATCTTTTAATTTTGCCACCTTTCGGGTATATTTGAAATAGGGAATTTATCAAAATATCTCGGTGGTGTTAGGGGCAAAAGATTCTCAGTAAAATTACTGAATTACTCATGTAACTTGGTCTATTAGTTCAAGCCAAAAGCCAGTGATTTTACTTACATACTAACTCGCATTCATCTGGGGGAGGTCTATTATGACCGGTCTGGAACTGATTATTTTTATTTTTGGCCCGTTTATCTCATTTAGTTTGGCTTGTTTACTGGTATCTAACCAACGAGAGTTTGGCACCGAACCGGATACCAACAAATACTAACACTAACATATCATCAAAAATTTTCTTGGTGCAGCCACCTAGCGGACAACCGCCCCAAAGCGGACGGGTTGGGTTAGGGAATTGGGGCAGGTAATTATCTACCAAAAAGGCGATCGGGGGGCATATATATCTATAAGTCTCCGATCGGTGATCAAAAGTTCCCGGAAACCACCACTAAAATTGGTACTCCCATGAGTGGTAGCTTCCTGGTGTCTAGTGCTGACCACTAGCTAGGTAGGTAGAGACCGACTAGCGCCGACCATCTCCTGGCTGAGGATAGGAGGGAGACTCCTCTGGGGACTTATTATCGACTGCCATAATCTGGCTATCAACAATGGTCGCCATCTCTTGGGTCAATTGTGTATGAAAATCTAGGGAAGCCACGGAGATGGTTTTTGTCTGCGCGGGGGAAGGGGCGACTAAGGCAGCAGCGCCTACAGAAGCGATCGCAGCACTAATAGCCAAGGAAGCCAAAGCATTATATAGCATTTTTAAAGACCCTATCGATATGTGGTAACAGAACTTGCTTAAAATACTTGGGCTAGATTTCCATATCCGGAAAAAAATATAATTTTTCCCAAAAATCTCTAGTCTAGTTGGATGACAATCAGAATTTTATGAAGACATGGGGGGGGAGACAGTCAACGGAGTAATTCAGATATATTCGGCGTAATATTAGCCAGAAGTTACGGTAATCACTCATTCTGGATACGCCAGCAGTATCACCCATGAAAATAATCCCTCAATTGACAAGGGTTAATTGAGGAGACTATCTGATATATTGCGGGTAATAAAGTATATTTACATGGTTGGATGTCTTAGCCTTTCCTGCCGCTACCTCGGTGGGGGGTAGGACTGGATTCAGTCTCTGGTATTTGGTTGTCATTGACTTGAACTAGCTCATAAATTGATTCATGGGAAGACTCAGACGGGGTAGCTGTAGTCTCCAATTTGGGTTGATTAGCTAGATTAATGAGTGCCAAGCCAGATAGCATAATTAAACTGGAAAGACGCATGAGGGAATGTCCTTATCAAAGTTTCCACTATCTAATACCAGCGGGATATCAGCTATCCGGTAAAAATCGCAAAATGGGATAACTAGGAAATCATTAATCACTGGAAAATAGGGGATTTTACGGATTCATTAATTGCCCCCACCTGCCCCCCATTGGCTAGACCTATCTGGTAATAATGCTTAACTGGGGCTATAATTAACCTGAGTTCTAGGAATGCTGCCAAGATGGACGATCGCCAACAGAAACACCCCCAGTACAAAAGCGATCGCCGAATGGTTGATCAGCTTTTGGCCAATCAGTCACCGGGAGACTTAGAACTGGCGGAACTTGCGCGTCTGAAAATCCGTTACCAGGGGTTCCCCGGCGCTTGGGATATCCAAAAAGACCTAGATCGACTTTTGCAAATGTGGAATTACACGGAAGACAGCCTCTTCGAGAAAACTCGCGCCATTCATGCTGAGGGTCATGTTTACCGCGCTAAAAACCGAGATAGTGATGATTGGGTATAAATAAGATGCACAGAATTGCAGCGATACCAGGAGGCTGGAACCCCGATACAGAGGGGGTTATCTTTATTGAACAAACTGCCGCGCCAATTATTGTTTTAACTGCAGCGGATACAGAAATTCAAACCTTAGCAGCAGCCATAGCTGAGTTACCCTCAGACTTTCCCAATTTACGAGTAACTAATTTGCTGAACCTGCAACAGCAGCTTACTATAGACACCTATGCTGAGGAGGTCTTATCTCAGGCGAAGGTTGTAGTTTTGCGACTGTTGGGGGGACGTTCCTATTGGTCCTACGGTTTGGAAGTTTTGGCGGAAATCGCGGAAACTAAAGGGGTAGAATTGATTATTTTACCGGGAGATGATGGCGGCGACCCGGATTTAATTACTCAGTCTACGGTTCCCCTAACTGTAGCTAACCGAGTTTGGCAATATTTTAGTGAGGGAGGGGTAGAAAATACGATCGCAGCTTTGCAATATATAAGCGATCGCTATTTAGCCACTAATTACAACCCGCCGCCACCTGTAGCCATTCCCAGGGTCGGTCGTTATCCGTGGCGCGCGCTGTCCCCGGTCTCTAACTATCGGGAAGTGGGAATATTATTCTATCGCGCCCATTATCTATCAGGAAATACTGCCCCCATTGATAGCCTTTGTCAAGCCTTGGCGGCTCGTCAACTTAACCCGGTTCCCCTGTTTGTTTCATCCTTGCGAGATCCAGAAATCCAACAGGAGGCGATCGCCTATTTAACCAAAGCCAGACTCTTAATAAATACCACAAGTTTCTCGATTTCATCCCTGGATAATTCCGACCTACCCAGCGCCCCCCTGTTTTCTTTAGATATCCCCACATTACAAGCGATTCTGAGTGGTATTAGCGAACAGAGATGGCAATCAAGTCCCCTCGGATTACCTCCCCGTGATGTGGCGATGAATATCGCTTTACCAGAAGTAGACGGCCGCATTATTACCCGCCCAATTTCCTTTAAAACTGTCAAAAATAGCGATACCAGACTAGAAACAGATATTGTTCATTATCAACCCAAAAGCGATCGCATAGAATTTGTAGCCGACCTCGCCGCCAACTGGGTCAAACTCTCAGAAACCCCCACCCACCAAAGGCGCATCGCCCTAATTTTAGCCAACTATCCCACCCGTAACGGTCGCCTCGCCAATGGTGTCGGACTAGATACCCCCGCCAGTTGTGTAGAAATTCTCCAGGCTTTAAAATTAGCCGGATATACCGTCAGCGATTTTCCCCTTACCGGAGATGATCTGATTCAGGAACTGACCAGGGGAGTGACTAACGACCCAGAAGGGCGAGATTTTCGGGAAGTTAAGCAGTTTTTAAAATGGCAAGACTACCTGACTTATTTTAACACTTTACCCGCCGTTGTGCAAGGGGGAATTAAAGAACGTTGGGGGGTGCATTTTTTTGAGAATCCGCCGGAGATATTACCGATTGCTGGGGTACAATTTGGCAATGTTTTTGTGGGGATTCAACCATCACGAGGTTATGATATTGATCCGAGTCTGAATTATCACGCGCCGGACTTGGAACCGACCCCAGAATATTTGGCTTTTTATGAGTGGCTAAGAAACCACTTTGAGGCTCATGCGGTGGTTCATGTAGGGAAACATGGTAACTTAGAATGGCTACCGGGTAAAGGGGTAGGACTGTCGGAGGAATGTTACCCAGAAATCGCCCTGGGACCTTTACCGAATTTCTATCCGTTTATTGTTAATGACCCTGGGGAAGGTTCCCAAGCGAAACGCCGATCGCAGGCGGTAATTTTAGACCATTTAACCCCGCCAATGACTAGGGCTCAATTATATGGACCTTTGCAACAATTAGAAGGGTTAATTGATGAGTATTATGAGGCTCAAGTATTAGATCCATCTCGGTTAAAAACTATCAGCGATCGCATTGTGGAGTTAATCCGCAAGGAAAAGTTAGACCGGGATTTGGGCATCTCTGACGGGGAAATGGTGTCGGAATTATTTGGCACAATTGACGGTTATTTATGTGAACTCAAAGAAAGTCAAATCCGCGACGGTTTACATATTTTGGGGCGCTGTCCAGAAGGGAGACAATTGCGGGATTTAATCATAGCCATAGCCCGTCATCCCAGCCAAAATCGATGGGGTTTAACCAGGGCGATCGCTCAAGATTGGGGTTGGGAATTAGACCCATTAACAGCTAATCCGGGGGATTTATGGGAGGTGGAAGGCGACCAGAAAAACAGTGAAATCTGTAGGACAGTCGGGGATGCGATCGCCTTAATCGAAGACCAAGCCGCGATTTTAATCGACCAATTAATCAGCCAAAATAGTCAGGAATTCCCAGGGGAATTGACCCGCCAAGAATTAGTTTGGATCGAAAATATCCTCCTCCCCAATCTGAAAAAATGCGATCGTGAAATTCAGAACCTATTAAGGGGACTTGACGGCTGCTATATTCCCAGTGGATCATCCGGTGCGCCGACTCGTGGACGACCTGATGTTCTCCCCACCGGACGGAATTTCTACGCGGTCGATATTCGCGCCATTCCCACAGAAACCGCTTGGCGGGTCGGTCAGTTAGCAGCCGAAGCCTTGGTAGAAAAATACACCCAGGATCATGGAGAATATCCCCAAACTCTAGGGCTATCTGTGTGGGGAACTTCCACCATGCGGACGGGGGGAGATGATATCGCCCAGGCTTTAGCCTTGTTAGGGGTACAACCAGTCTGGGAGGGTGCGTCCCGGCGAGTGGTGGATTTTGAAATTTTGCCGATTTCCATATTGGGACGACCCAGGGTTGATGTCACCTTACGCATTTCTGGGTTATTTAGAGATGCTTTCCCCAATTTAATCGACTTATTCGATCGCGCTGTGGAGATGGTTTCTCAGTTATCAGAAACCCCCTCAGAAAACCCGATCGCCGCCACGGTCTATCAGGAAACTACCGCTGGGGTGGAGGAAGGTTTGACGGAAGATGAAGCTAAAATGCGATCGCGTTTGCGGGTATTTGGGTCAAAACCGGGGGCCTATGGTGCTGGGTTACAAGGATTAATTGAAGCCCAAAATTGGACCGATGACAGCGACCTGGCGCGCGCTTATTTGAATTGGAGTAGTTATGCTTATACTGGCGGTCAGGGAATTTCTGCCCCCCAAGCCTTTGCTAACCGTCTCCAACAAATGCAGGTGGTTTTACACAATCAGGATAATCGAGAACATGATATTTTGGACTCCGATGATTATTATCAATTTCAGGGAGGGATGACGGCCGCGGTGCGGGTTCTCCGAGGCGAAAATCCCGATACTTATTTTGGTGATAATTCTCTCCCAGAAAATCCCAAAGTCCGACAGTTGCGGGAGGAAATCGCTAGGGTATATCGGTCGCGGGTGGTGAATCCTAAATGGATTGCTGGGGCGATGCGACACGGTTATCGGGGGGCTTTTGAAATGGCGGCTACAGTAGATTTTTTATTCGCTTATGATGCTACCGCCCAATGTGTTGATGATTTTATGTATGGGGGGATAGCTGAGGCTTATATATTAGATGCACAAGTCCAAAATTTTGTCCGCGAAAAGAATCCTTGGGCGTTGCGGGATATGGGGGAAAGGTTACTAGAAGCACACCAGCGAGGGTTATGGTCTTCCGTAGACAGAGATTTATTAGATAGACTACGCAACGTGGTTTTAGACGCGGAAGCTGCGATCGAAATGGCAGAATAAACAGTAGAGGCAGGGTGATAACCTGCCCCTAAGAGGCGATCGCGCCTTTACTGTTTTAAGCGAGAGATGATCTCACGAATTTGCTCGGATGCTACATCGCGACCTCCCAAACCAAAGGCGATCGCAATAGCAACAGCGATCGCACCCAGTAGCAAGCCAAAAGCCAAATTCACAATATCACTAGCAATTCCCATTTGCTGAAGTGCCATAGCACCCACAAAGATAATAACAGCAATGCGGGCAGCCTGAGCCAGCAATTTAGCCGAAGAAGTGCCGGAACTCGATATCAAATTATGAGCCAAGTTAGCCAAGTATAAACCAATGCCAAAAATGATCACACCCAATAGCACTCGGCCAGCAATGATTAACAACTGCTCAACAATCAAAGTTAAAGCAGTTAAGCCCAAAATGTCCGTAGCCGTCACTACCGCAAAGAACATCACACCTACCAAAGCAATCACACCCACGATTTCCGAAGGTGTTTGCTTCGTGGCACTGGTCACAGGCTTATCATCTATCACCTCATCCTCTTCTGTGGTCTGAGTTGGGGTAGAAACCGGACTAGCCTTAGATTCAATTCCCAACCAAACAAAGATATTGTTAAAACCCAGATTGGTTAGCAGGTTAGTCACCAAATCTCGGACAATCACCCCAAACATATAAGCCAAGACTAATACCACACCCGCAATGAAAACTTGGGGAATGACATTAAAGATCTGATTCAGCATCGAAATCGCTGGGTCAGAAATCGCATTAATCTGGAGCGCTTGCAGGGCTGAGATCGCAATAGGAATCATCAGCACAACATAAACAATTGTGCCTAGCACAGAAGATAGGGATGTAGTCCCCATCGCCCTTTCTAATCCCAACTGATTGCTGAGACGATCAAAACCAACAGCAGCCAATAAATTGGTAACAATGCGACTGACGATTTGAGCCAAAAGCCAACCACCTGCCGCAATAACTAAGGCTTTCAGGATATTGGGTAGACTCGACAGGATTTGATTGACCATCGTCTGCACCGGAGATAGCAACCCAGCTAACTCCAAAGTGCTAAGAATCATGGGCAGAAACAGCAGGAAAATAAACCAATAAATGGCATTTCCCAAGGTGTGACTCAGAGAAAAATGATTCTCGTTTTCCCCATGGGGAACCTGCTGGTTGAGTCGCTCATCCAGCCTGAACATATCCAAGAACCTAATCATCAAGGTTCGGCAAATGGTAGCCAATACCCAGGCCACCCCTAACAATCCGGCTGCTCCTAATATCCTAGGTATGTAGCGGGTGATTTCATTCAACAGGGTAGTCAGGGGAGCGGAAACAGAAGTTAACTGGAGTCGGTCAAAGAAACCAATAATCGCAAAAATAAAGATAACCCAGAAAACTAGGGTCCCTGCCCATTTTTCTACGGGAAAGTCCTCACCGCCTTCCGTAGACCCAGAAATCCAACTGACCAGTTTATTATCTATATCGGTCTTTTTGAGTAGCTTTTTGACCAATGAACCCGCAAACCGAGCAAGTAGGTAGCCAAATAACAGGATTAAAATGGCTGTCACCAAATCCGCCACGGGTATATCCTCCCATATATCCCCCAGGCGAAAATTCATCAAGTCATCAACGGGATTCGGTGATGAACCCTCTTGAGCTAAACTTAAATGGGATAGGTTCCCTATTCCTATCCCCAAGGGATTGGGAATTATACACGAAGTTTCAATCATAATCTTTGTAGATGGGTTCTAAAGTTTTACAATCTAACAGAATCATTATCCCCCTAACATCTCCCCACGGAAGGAAACTAGCAAAATTTGATCAACTCTGTTATTTTCCTCGGTGATGATGTTGAACTCAAATCCAGGTGAGATTCACCAGTAAATCTATGCTCATCAGTTTTCGTCACTGGTTCCGATTGTTATAAAATGCCTACAGATGAGTTAAACCTCTGTGTGTACAAACTTGTTTGATCTCACCGTTGGGGTGGACATTAGTTCGTTCAACGGATAACGTTCTGAATATAGCTTGAGGCTTAGGATGTCATCTCGTCAAGTATTTGAACAGTCTATTCACATTAAAGCGATCGCCACTACGGTTGAACGCTGTATTACCGATCGCCATTTGATGCGTCGTTGGTTAAATCCCGCCCTCCGTTGTGACCCAGTGGGCGATTGGGATACTGATGTAGGGGGACGTTCCCGCTTTGTTATTCAAATTCCCATTATTCAACCTACCTTAGAGAGTATTGTCCTGGAAAGAGAACCGGGGCTAATTGTCTGGGGATTTGATGGATTTTTCCAAGGATGCGATCGCTGGGAATGTCAACCCCAATCCCAGGGAACTTACTTATTAAATCGCTTTGAATTTGAGATTAATAACCCCTTAATTGCCTTTGGTTTTAATCGGTTCGCCGCCCCTTGGACTAAGGCGGACATGGAAGCTCAATTGCGACGGTTGAAGCGAGTAGCAGAAGAACAGCAAAACCTATAGCGATCGCTTCCCAGATAAAAAGGGAACCTCCCCCATACACGAGAAAGATCCCCCATTGTCTGACAATCTAATTACTCCGAGAGTATCCCCAGTCTCAAGCCTTGGGGATTCCTTCCTACCTAATTACAAATCAGTTGTCGAATTTCTGGTTGAGCTCTCAAAAACTCGATCGCTTGTTCTCCTAGTTCACTAACGTCATCATACAAACTCATCAGATTATTGACATCTACCGTGATCGTATCAACCGATTGGAACCCTAAAACCACATCCAACATGGTTAACCGACCATCTCGAGTTGAATCTCGCAAAGCCGACAGTACATCATCAACAATGTTATCAATAGAACTACCAGGATTAATAAACAGACTAAAGGCCCCCACAGCTAATCGACCATAACTCGAACCTAACAGGCTATTAACTGTATCTGTGGGAACATTTACCCCAAAATTCAGAGCATTGCGGAAAGTGGTAATTTGAGAATCACTCAGTTCCGCCAAAGTAAATAAAGAGTTCAGTTGGTTAGACTTTTCCCCAGTTTCAGCAAATGTCTCCAAATCTTGAAACTCTAAGGAAATACTAGCGGGGCCGTAAATTAATTGGATCGCTTCGACTGCAGGAGCCGGGCGACTCATGAAAATTGTCAGACTGGCAGTGATTCCTACAATCATCACTAAACTCAGGGATATATATTTAGAGATCCCTTTGGTGAAGACACTGTAAGGGCTACGAAGTCCCTGACGAAAAGATTTTAGCGAAAAGTTCATGCAATATCTCCAGTAGCTTGGAAACCGCCTAGTGATTGTCACTACTAAAAAGCGACTTAGCCGATTTGGCGGTCAGGAGGATCGGCTTCCCCCCAGAAGAGGTCAATTTATCAATCAGCCTACCCTTTGACCGTGGGACACACGGCTGTAAGTTCAGGTTGATAACCCTATCTGTTTTATAGGTTTACTAGACAGGTTGAATGGTTCCCCAAATCCTTACTAATTAAACGATTCAGGTATCCAAGTCCATTCTATCTAGTAACTGCTGAATTATACCAGCATCCTGAGCAGTTGGAAGGTGGTTAAGATAATCTTCTAAGTCACAGCGAGCCTCTGACCAGCGATACAGTTGATAGTAAATAAGACCGCGATCGCGCTTTTCTTTAATATCATCAGGAGACAAGATCACAATCCTCTCCACTACCTTCAGCGCCTCCTCAAATTCCCCAACATTCATATAAATTGCCTTCAGATTTTGCAGCATCCGCCTTAAAAATTGCCGTGGTGCGATCGGATTGAGAAATTCCGGCCGTAATTTCATCGGCTGTCCATAAATTTCCGACAATCTCAGCTCACAGTCCTCGGGGAATAGCACTTCTCCCCGTCCAAACGCATCAACATAAATCCCCGCATCTTCAAATTCTGGCTTAATCAGAAAATGTCCCGGCATCCCAATTCCCACCATCGGAAAATCCATGCGTTTCGCTATCTCTAAATACACCAAGGACATCGTAATCGGAATACCAGTCCGACGGTCTATCACCTGATTGAAAAAGCTATTTTTCTGGTCATAGTATTCAGTCCGATTACCCCGAAATCCTAATTCATCATAAAGGTAATGATTAATCGCCTTAATTATCCGCAGGGGATAAGCCGGCTTTTCCAGTCTCTCTAACACATCCGCCGCCATCCTATCTAAGTGTTGCAGATATTCTAAATGGTTAAAATATGGCTGATGTTCTCGGGCAATATATAGGGCAGCCTTAGCCAAATCTATTTGATTTTCTGGCTGGCTAATCTCCTCATAAAACTGTTGTCTTGGTTCCGCAAAAGTCATGTTTATATTAAGTAGCTTTTCGTCGATAATTACTCAGGGTCATTATCCCCATATCATCATAGGCCATGACTTTTGCCAATCACCCAACTGCGACGGAAAAATCGGGCTAGGGAAGATTCCTCTAAACTTAGGAAAATCGGACGACCGTGGGGACAAGTCCGGGGGGAACGGGTAGTCACCCATTGATCTAATAGGGTTTGCATTTCGGTTAAACTTAGGGGCGTGCCGTTGCGAATGGCACTGCGGCAAGCGGTGGCTACTTGGGCGGCCTGTAAATCGCCGCCATGGCTTAGTTCAATCAGCGCTTCTTGACAGTCTGGGCGATCGCACAGAATTTCTGGGGCGCTTCGGATGGCCCAGAGTCCCTCCCCAAAGGGGTCAACTTCCAAATTGAGGCGGGTTAGTTGTTCTAGTTGCGCCTCGGACAAATTCGCTAAGATGATCGGAGTTGACAGGGGGATTACTTGCCAACGCCTGCATAATTGTTCATAAATTACCCTTTCGTGGGCAATGTGTTGTTCTACTAACCACAAACCCTCTGGGTGTTCGGCCACAATATAGGTATTGTGAATTTGACCGATCGCTTTTAGTTTGGGAACATCAATTCTCTGGGGGTTTTCCGCTGATTCTAGGGGGGTGGGGCGGGTTCGGTATGAGGCAGTATCTTCCGAGACGCGCAACAGCTTCTCGATGGGATTAACCCCCGCTGAGAGACTTTCTGGGTTCAGCTTGAGAGTCTGATCAATGGCTAGGTGAATTTGATCTTGCCAGTGTTTGAGATAATGTAAATAAATCTCGGCTTTGCTAGGATGGCGATTCCAATCAATTAAGGCGGGGTCGATATGCAGATGCACAAAACAAATCGGATAGCGATCGCGCCCACAGGTACGAGCAAAAGCCGATAATATCGTAGGCTCCAATTCGGGCGATCGCACCATACGACCATTAACTCCTATCTTAACCCAATCCTTGCGGCCACGTGAAGCGCGATCGGGCAGGCCAATCACCACCTCTAACCATGATTTCGATAGGTTTTGATGGCACTCTTCCAGCGATTCGGGGGGGTCTACATCCATTTTCAGATATTGCAGATCCCCCGCCCTGATACCCCTAATAAATTCTGGTAGCATCTGTTGGGTGGTCATGGCTGGCCCAAACCTGAGCCAGGGGCGATCGTTTTGGTGAATTTGCCATGTCACCTGGGGATGACACAGCGCTATCTGTTGTAACAACAGTTGCGCCCCCCGCAATTGTTGGGTCGCTGTCGGTCCGGCTGTGCGGCGCGAAGACCAGTTAGCAAACAGATTACTCACTCTTACTACAGTACCAGGTGCGATCGCCACCGCTTCCACCATTTCCGTCTCTCCCTGATGGTTATACACTACCCGCCATCCTGAACTTGGGGACGAGGAAAAACCAGGGCGACTGAGAATCTCTAAATCAGACAGTTGCGCGATACTGTGCAGCGCTTCTCCCCGAAACCCTAAACTGCTAATCTTTAATAAATCCCTCGCTGTCGCAATTTTACTGGTACTATGAGCCAGGGCAGCTAGTTTCAGGTTGGCTAAATTCATACCCTCCCCATTATCTGCCACCTCAATTCGCCATTGTTGCGGCCATAGAGAAACTGATATCCGCGTCGCCTTCGCATCAATGGCATTTTCTACCAATTCCCGCACCACCGCCGCCACTGAGTCTATCACTTCTCCTGCGGCTATCAGGTCAACGACTTCTTCTGACAGGATTTTAATGGAGTTCACAGTATATCTATAACCTGGTAAACCTTTGATCACTCCCCCTCTGAGGAAAAGTATTTAATCCAACCCCGCCGCATCCCTATCTCTACCATAATTCCCCCTACTGCAAACATCACTAAATTTTCTACCACCCAGAGGGCCATTTGTGCGAGAGGTTGGGGCGCTATATCCCATATAGCCAACCCCCGGACTAGACCGAAAGCAAACACCACCCCTAGTTTCAGTTGCGGGTTATTATCGCGGCGGACGGTGTAGCGATAAGTCACACCGAAGAGAAAGCCACTAATTATGGCGATCGCTCCTTTGACGATTAAATGCACATCCAAGGTTAGCCCCTCTCCTAGGATACCACTAACGGTCAACTCCATCATTAGGGCGATCGTCCCTACAGAAACACCCGCCCAAATACCCGCCACTAGGGACTGTATGCGTTCAGCCGGACTAAAGTTAGAAGATGGATGCGACTGGCTCAATTTCAGGATATGATAGCCTCTGAAGTCAATTTTCATCTGGTTTTGTAACATACTACTATGGATATTCTGTCATTAGGTTGGGTTGGATTGTTAGTCGTCTTTACTTTCTCCATTTCCATGGTTGTCTGGGGTCGTAACGGCTTTTAGGCTATCCAGCATCACCAAAAACGAGGGCAAATTATCCTTTTCGCCCTCACTCACCAGTAGGGGCAAAAAATGTTTCGCCCCTACAACTTATTGATCCATTAATTCCCTGGTCACATAGGGCGGGTTTATTAATAGCCCAACCCGGAGGGCGGGTTTATTAATATTGTCTGGGAGAGTTGAGTTGACAGC
>NZ_JARPLU010000570.1:0-379 GCF_032349615.1 Limnospira sp. PMC 1279.21
ACTCCATCAAAAAGGTTTTTACTCATTATGTGAAACCTCAATATCCTTGGATGTCCGAATTGTCTTCTAGAGTTTATCAATATGCCTTCATTAATCTAGGGGATGCCTTTAAGCGCTTCTTCAAAGGAATAAGCAGTTATCCTAAATTTAAGAAGAAAGGCCACCATGATAGCTTTACCCTTGACAATTGCGGCCAACCATTCAATCTGTCAGGAACTCGCCATAAGCTGCCTTTTGTGGGCTGGGTTTCTACATTTGAGGCTCTACCACCCAGTCTAGTTAAGAAAGTCACTATAACGCGCCAAGCAGGTGACTGGTATATTAGCTTTTTCGTAGAAATCACACCAGAAATCACACCTAAATATCGAGAGAGAATCGA
>NZ_JARPLU010000571.1:0-367 GCF_032349615.1 Limnospira sp. PMC 1279.21
GAAAATGCTGGCCTTACTGGGACATCATTTGTCAGGAGATGTCCGCATGGTTGTCATTGCCCATAAAGACCGACTGGCAAGGTTTGGATTTGACTTGTTTCGATGGCTCTGTGAGCAAAACAGGTGCTCACTCATGGTTCTCAACGAGACAAGTCTCAGTCCAGAACCAGAAATGGTTGAGGACATCCTCGCCCTCTTCCACTGCTTCAGTTCCCGATTATACCGACGGAGTAAATACAAAACTCAGGTCAAAGAAGATCCGGATTTACCCCAGCCCGGAGCTAAATCAAGTCTGGCGTAAATGGCTGGCTGCTTGTCGGTATTGCTACAACCAAGCAATTGCATTATCTAGGAGTGGTAAACGACG
>NZ_JARPLU010000572.1:0-360 GCF_032349615.1 Limnospira sp. PMC 1279.21
TCTAAAGATGGAATGCCCATATATACGGAACGTTTAAACCCCTATTGGGCTCTCTACGAGTACATCTCGTAGAGTAGTAAAAAGTGTAAGCGTATGCCCATAAGGGGAAGGGATGTGACTGAAAGCTAATGCCTAACTGTAATGGTTGGGATATGCCCACTAGTCACGGTGTGGATATAGAGACTGCGACAAGTAGGAGTGCTTATGACCAGAGCGAGTTTAAAGACTACGTAGTGTATATAGCTCCCAAAGTTGAAGTTATAAAGCAGGGGGTAGTAACCCTGTTCCTACTGACAATAGGGTATCCACATCAGGAGCCGTGTGATGCGAAAGTATCAAGCACGGTTTTGAATGGGAGTA
>NZ_JARPLU010000573.1:0-357 GCF_032349615.1 Limnospira sp. PMC 1279.21
ACGGACGGAGTAAATACAAAACTCAGGTCAAAGAAGATCCGGATTTACCCCAGCCTAGAGCTAAATCAAGTCTGGCGTAAATGGCTGGCTGCTTGTCGGTATTGCTACAACCAAGCAATTGCATTATCCCGGAGTGGTAAACGACTAAGCAAGTTAAAGTTACGCTGCGGAAGTGATGCAGAGTGACTTACCCGAATGGGTCAAAGAAACACCCTGCCACATTCGGCAAAATGCCATCTTTGATGCCTATCAGGCTTTGACCGCCAGTCCTGGTGCAAGGTTTAGAAGTTGTCGTGACAGCTCTCAAGCGATTAAGTTCAATAATACTAATTTCTCTTCAGGGAGTTGGTATCCAAA
>NZ_JARPLU010000574.1:0-350 GCF_032349615.1 Limnospira sp. PMC 1279.21
CCTATTACGCTACTCAATAATGACGATGGTTCAAGCCAGACATTCGGTTTCCCTAGTCATGGATGGTTGGCAGTGGTCGCATTTGGTAGTAGGTTCTACTTCACGCCTTCCGTTCCCCGCTTCAATCCCAGAATCGTGTATCCTGAAATTGGGGGTGGCTATCGCCTTTACTCTCTACTCCCTGATTTCTCAGTTTGTTTATGACCTTGAGTCCCCTGCCTTGCTCAGATTTCTCCAAGCGTCGGGACATATAAACAGTTATGGGATGGTCAGGATACGAGTCCCTTATATTCCACCAAGGGGTGGAAGTCCCACTAGGAGGCTATTTCGGGCATTGCATCCCTATTTCT
>NZ_JARPLU010000575.1:0-350 GCF_032349615.1 Limnospira sp. PMC 1279.21
TCACATCTGACTGGTACTGGTTCACTTGCCTTAAACGATAGTGTTTTTGTTAACTGGCTGTACCATGTTCCTTTGGTGAAGTTAGAATCATTGAATTTGATTGTTTGTCGTGGGTTACGAATACTTCTGAACTTGGCATCACGGCTCGCCGTATATGCTTGATATGCGTCAAATATCGCGTTTTGTCTGATCTGGCAAGGCGTTTCTTTTACCCACTGAGGTAAATCTGATTGCATTACCAGATTTCTTAACTTCAGCTTACCAATCCTCCGCGTCGAGCTTCGCTGCATAGCTATGGCTTGGTTAAAACAATAACGGCAAGCCGCCAGCCATTTTTTCCAGGTTTTTTT
>NZ_JARPLU010000576.1:0-344 GCF_032349615.1 Limnospira sp. PMC 1279.21
TGTCTTGTGCTATACCACCTTATTCGCCAGACCTCAACAAGATAGAGAAATGTTGTTCGTGGTTGAAAGCCCGCATTCGCCATTGTATTGAGCAGTTTGATTCTCTCCATGATGCCATGGATTCCGTTCTCCAAGCTGCGTCCTAACCACCTTGACTAATGCTATAGTTATGGGATGGTCAGGGCGCACTCCTTATATTCTACCAAGGGGTAGAAGTCCCACTAGGAGGTTATTTCAGGCATTGCAGCTCTATTTCACTCCTAAACGTCTCGCACAAAGGGGTTATTGTATAGCACAAGACAGGAAAGTTAGGACGTATAATGGAGAGGACGAGATGACTAAGT
>NZ_JARPLU010000577.1:0-339 GCF_032349615.1 Limnospira sp. PMC 1279.21
TCGCTCTGCATCACTTCGTTGCGTAATTTCAGTTTGCTTAGTTGTTTACCACTCCGGGATAATGCAATTGCTTGGTTGTAGCAATACCGACAAGCGGCCAGCCATTTACGCCAGACTTGATTTAGCTCGGGGCTGGGGTAAATCCGGATCTTCTTTGACCTGAGTTTTGTATTTACTCCGTCCGTATAATCTGGAGCTAAAGCAGTGGAGGAGGGCGAGGATGTCCTCAACCATTTCTGGTTCTGGACTGAGACTTGTCTCGTTGAGAACCATGAGTGAGCAACTGTTTTGCTCACAGAGCCATCGAAACAAGTCAAATCCCCATATTGCCAATCAGTC
>NZ_JARPLU010000578.1:0-330 GCF_032349615.1 Limnospira sp. PMC 1279.21
ATAAAACCAGCGTTCAGTCTTGACCTTGAGTTCCCTGCCTTGTTTGGATTCCTCCCAACGTCGGGACATATAAACAGTTATGAGGATGGTCACGAGTGCGCTCCTTATATTCAACCAAGGGGTTGAAGTCCCCACCAGGCGGTTATTTCTGGCATTGCAGCCTTATTTCATGCCTGAACGTCTCGCACTACACCTCTATCATTACATATTAGGCACTACCCAATTTTTTTAGATCAAACAAACCTCCTTGTATGCTCGGAAACCCTATAGGTTTCCGTATATTTCGCAATTTAGCGATAATCTCTTCTTTCAAGCGTCCCCGCAGTTGAC
>NZ_JARPLU010000579.1:0-327 GCF_032349615.1 Limnospira sp. PMC 1279.21
GTAGATAAAAAACCGGGTTTCTCAGGGATAGGAGAGTTTATGAATATTAAATTAGCTCTGGGTAGGTTGGGTGGAGTGCAACGGAACCCAACAGCGGGTATATGTTTCCCACAGGGTGTTGGGTTCCCCCAAGGAGGTTCTCAGAAACCCGGTTTTTTCAAAAAACCGGGTTTCTTGGCCTTGGAAAGGGGTATATGTTGACCCAGGGGGTGTTGGGTTTCGCTATGCTGCACCCAACCTACACCAACTACACCAACCTACTTTGGCTAAGATGTATAGCACCAGACAGGAAAGTTAGGACGTATAATGGAGAGGACGAGATGACTT
>NZ_JARPLU010000058.1:0-20536 GCF_032349615.1 Limnospira sp. PMC 1279.21
AGCTACCTGAAAGGGGGGCACGAAGCCCCCGTGCTTCAGCCGGGGGTGCTGACTACGATCTACCGGGCGTGAACCCGTCCCCACTGTCCCCGCGAATAAACCAACGGGGATTTTTAATTATATCCTACACAATGTGGTGCATTCTACCCCAAATATTAGGTTAATTATAGGTTAGTCCTTGCTATTTATCCCATCCTCGATCGCCTACCCTGAAAAAACTTCGTTTTGCCCCTATTCCTATAGAATAGTCTCTAGCAGCGGCGGGTTTATGTGGCGGGGAGGCAGCGGGTCTATGTAGTTCATCTGTTACTGGGATCTACCGGGCGTGAACCCGCCCCTACAAATTACCATATACCCCGTGAACCCGCACCTACTTATAATTAATTGGCAGCACGCAGCAGTAAACAGTTTCACAAGGTAACGCAATGGTTAAGGAACGCACAGTACCTAGTTTTCAAGTCGATTCTGTAGTCATCACCCGAGAGGAAGGGTTGATGCTTTATGAGGATATGGTGCTAGGGCGCTTATTTGAGGACAAGTGCGCTGAAATGTACTACCGGGGTAAAATGTTCGGGTTTGTTCATCTTTACAATGGACAGGAAGCCGTCTCTACCGGGGTAATTCGCTCTATGCGCCGCGACCAGGATTTTGTCTGTAGTACCTATCGCGACCATGTACACGCCCTCAGTGCTGGAGTTACCGCACGAGAGGTTATGGCTGAATTGTTTGGTAAAGCCACTGGTTGCTCTAAGGGTCGTGGCGGTTCGATGCATATGTTCTCGTCTCAACATAATTTGCTCGGCGGCTTTGCTTTTGTGGCGGAAGGTATTCCTGTGGCTACGGGGGCGGCTTTTCAGAGTAAGTATCGCCGGGAAGTAATGGGAGATGAAAGTTCTGATACGGTCACGGCTTGCTTTTTTGGGGATGGAGCCTGCAACAATGGACAGTTCTATGAGTGCTTGAATATGGCAACTCTCTGGAAGTTACCTATTTTGTTTGTGGTGGAAAATAATAAGTGGGCTATTGGTATGGCTCATGAACGGGCGACTTCTGACCCGGAAATTTATAAGAAAGGCCCCGCTTTTGGAATGCCTGGTTATGAAGTTGATGGTATGGATGTTTTGGCGGTTCGAGAGGTGGCTCAAAAGGCGATCGCTAGAGCCCGTGCTGGTGAAGGTCCAACCCTGATTGAAGCGTTGACTTATCGTTTCCGAGGTCACTCTTTGGCTGACCCTGATGAATTGCGCGATCGCGATGAAAAAGAGTTTTGGTTTGCTCGTGACCCTATTAATAAGTTTTTCGCCTATTTGACTGAACATAATCTCGCTGATAGTGACGAGTTGAAGGCGATCGACAAAAAGGTTCAGGATCTCATTAATGACGCGGTTGAGTTTGCTCAGACTAGCCCTGAACCTGACCCTAGCGAGTTATATCGCTATATTTATGCTGACGACTAAGGGATGGGTTGATACGCCACCCAATAGGGCGGGTTGATACGCCACCCAATAGGCGGGTTGATACGCCACCCAATAAGCGGGTTGATACGCCACCCAATAGGGCGGGGGCGGGGGCGGGGGCGGGTTTATGTGACTGATCTGTTACTACCATATAGCCTGGTGAACCCGCCCCTACAGAAGACCCTGGTGAACCCGCCCCTACAGAAGACCCCGGTGAAACCGCCCCTAAAAGGCGAGTCGGTTGCTAACCTAGGATTTTAGTAAATGCCAGCATTCAGTGGCGATCGCCCAATCTTCCTCGGTGTGGATCACAAATATCGGCACTTGGGAATCACTGGCGGCGATGTTACCATCTCCTTTAATGTTGCGGTTTTTATCGGGGTCTAATTTGAGTCCGATAAATTCAAAATCTTTGCAGGTTTCTTGACGCACTAAACCTGCGTGTTCTCCAATACCTGCCGTAAACACTAAACCATCTAGTCCCCCTAAACTGGCTAACATTGAACCTATCCCAGTTCGCAGGCGGTGAATAAACATCTCAAAGGCTAAGATCGCCCGTTCGTTGCCGCTATTCTGTTCCTCTTGAACATAGCGCATATCTCCAGATATTCCGGTAATTCCCTTTAACCCCGATTGTTGATTTAGCATTTGATTAAGGCGATCGCTATCCCAACCATATTCCCGCATCAAAAAAATCAAAATTGCTGGGTCAATCGAACCACTCCGAGTTCCCATCATCAAACCTTCTAAGGGGGTAAATCCCATAGTAGTATTCACACTAATTCCATCCCGAATAGCTGCCAAAGAACAACCATTCCCTAAATGGCAAGTAATTAACCGCAAAGACTCCAATGGTTTCCCAATTAATTGAGCTGCTCTCTGTCCGCAATATTTATGGCTTGTACCATGAAAACCATAGCGCCTAATCCCTTTAGTAAACCATTCATAAGGAATCGGATAAACCGCCGCATATAAGGGCATTTGACTATGAAAGGCTGTATCAAATACCGCCACCTGTGGCACATTTCCTAACACCTTTTCTATGGCTGAAATTCCCTGTAAATGAGAGGGGTTATGAGCCGGAGCTAGGGGGATTAATCGGGCGATCGCCTCTTTCACCTGCTCATCAATTATAGTCGCCCTAGAATAGTCAGTTCCTCCATGTACTACCCGATGACCAACTACATTAATTTCCCCCAGACTATTGAGGACTTTAGTCTCCCCTTCTATCAGGCTATTTAACATTTTGCCAATGGCTTCTGCCTTCTGTTCCGAATCAATTTTACTCTCCGATTTCACCCCATTGGCTTTCACTTTCATTTCCCCAAAAGGTGGCATTCCCCAATCAATAGCCGCCTCCCAAATAGGTTCTAGGGGAGATGATGGTAGGCTATCTCCGTTCAGATCATATAAGCAGCTTTTTTGGGAACTTGAACCAGCATTTAAAACAAGAATTTTCATAGTTTAAATTTATGATTTAATAATAGTTGATTGATGGCTTTTTGGGGTGTTTTAGTGATGACGGGCGAGTTGATGAGCCGGGAGAGGGCTGCGGGAGAGGGCGGGTTGATCTGGCTTATCTGTTACTACCATATATCGCCGTAAACCCGCCAGGAAAGGAACCCCGACCATATTGGTTTAACCGTTTGAGCAACATTTGGCTACTTCTATTAATGGAATTGACGATAATGGAGCCACCGAACTAATTAGTTAATGGAATGATGATCAGCAGCAAAATTTACCTTAAAATAGACTAAAGACCACTTAAAGTCAAGTTAAAATCAGGTTAAATCTTCATAAACATCACCCAATTAATCATGAAAACTTGCAATTTAGGGAATCTTAGGATATTAATAGAGAAACTCCGTCCTATCGGATCATCCAGAATGTTAGCATTAGCCTAACCTCCCTGGAAAGATCTATCTAAAGTAGGATGTCAATAAGGTAAATCAAGGTAAATATTTATGGTGGCAGCACCCTCTCAAACGTTAGAGACAACCTATCCTCTCAGTGACGAAGAGATCCGGAAAACTCATGCCTACTGGCGTGCCTGCAATTATCTTTGTGTAGGGATGATCTACCTGCGAGATAATCCGTTACTAAAAGAACCCTTAAAACCTGAACATATCAAATATCGCCTTCTGGGTCATTGGGGGTCTAGTCCCGGTTTAAGTTTTATCTACATTCACCTAAATCGGCTAATCAAAAAATATGACCTGAATATGATCTATATTGCGGGTCCAGGACACGGCGCACCGGGTGTTCTCGGTCCAGTATATTTAGAAGGAACTTACTCGGAGGTTTACCCGGATAAAAGTCAAGATGCTGAAGGGATGGGAAAATTTTTCAAACAGTTTTCATTCCCTGGCGGTATCGGTAGCCATTGCACCCCAGAAACCCCAGGTTCTATCCACGAAGGGGGGGAACTAGGTTATAGCCTCTCCCATGCTTATGGTACAGTATTTGACCATCCAGAACTGATTACCGCGGCTGTGGTGGGAGATGGAGAAGCGGAAACGGGACCCCTAGCAACGGCTTGGCATTCCAATAAATTTATCAATCCTATCCGTGATGGTGCGGTGTTGCCGATACTACACCTAAACGGCTATAAAATCGCTAACCCCACCATTCTCTCAAGAATTCCCAACGAGGAACTTAAAAACCTATTCCGAGGCTATGGTTATACTCCCTATTTGGTGGAATGTAGCCAAGATGAGGATTATGGGTCGGCTCATCGGAAAATGGCTGCGACCCTAGAACATTGTATCAACGAAATTCGCGATATTCAACAACAGGCTCGTAGCAGTGGCAAGGCTACCCGTCCCCAATGGCCGATGATTATTTTGCGATCGCCTAAAGGTTGGACAGGTCCGAAGGAAGTAGACGGTCGCAAAGTTGAAGGTTTCTGGCGCGCGCACCAAGTCCCCATGTCTAATGTCATTGGGAACCCCCATCAAATGAAAATCCTAGAAGACTGGATGCGAAGTTACCAGCCAGAAGAACTCTTTGATGAAAACGGAACTCTTATTCCTGAACTCAAGGAACTAGCGCCAACGGGTGTCCGTCGCATGAGTGCTAACCCCTTTGCTAACGGTGGTATTTGGCGGCGTGACTTAAATATGCCAGACTTCCGTAAGTATGCTGTAGAGGTTCCTAAACCAGGTCAAAGTGAGGCGGAAAACACTCGACCTCTCGGCAATTTCCTCCGGGATGTCATGGGTAAAAATATGACGAATTTTCGGATGTTTGGACCTGATGAAACTGCCTCTAATCGCCTTAATGCTGTCTATGAAGTCAGTAAAAAAACCTGGATGGGTGAGTTTTTAGAGGAAGACTTAGACGGTAGCGAATTAGCCGCTGATGGTCGGGTTATGGAAATGTTAAGTGAGCATACACTCCAAGGCTGGTTAGAAGGCTATTTGCTGACTGGATGTCATGGTTTCTTCCATACCTATGAGGCTTTTGCTCATGTGGTCGATTCCATGTTTAACCAACACGCTAAATGGTTGGAAGTCTGTAAAAAAGAGGTGCCTTGGCGTTCTCCGATCGCCTCTCTGAATATCCTACTCTCTTCTACGGTTTGGCGACAAGACCACAATGGTTTTAGTCACCAAGATCCCGGTTATGTGGATTTGGTTACTAATAAGAGTCCTGATGTGGTTCGGGTTTATTTTCCCCCTGATGCTAATTGTTTACTGTCCTGTGCTAATCATTGTCTCCAAAGCAAAGATTATGTCAATGTCATTGTGGCAGATAAACAAAAACATCTACAATTCCTGAATATGGATGATGCTATTAAGCATTGTACTAAAGGAATTGGGATTTGGGAATGGGCTAGTAATGATGATTGTGGTAAAGACCCCGATATTCCTGATGTGGTGATGGCTTGTTGTGGTGATGTCGCCACTAAGGAGTCTTTGGCTGCGACCGCCATTCTCCGGTCAGAATTTCCGGAGTTGAAAATTCGCTTTATTAATGTGGTCGATCTGTTTAAGTTACAACCGGATACTGAACATCCACACGGTTTGTCTGATTGGGATTTTGATAGTTTGTTCACTACTGACAAACCTATTATCTTTAATTTCCATGGCTATCCTTGGTTGATTCATAAGTTGGCTTATCGTCGCACTAATCACCCCAATTTGCACGTGCGCGGCTATAAGGAAAAGGGTAATATTAATACACCCTTGGAATTGGCGATCGAAAATCAGGTCGATCGCTTTAATTTGGTGATTGATGTCATTGACAGAGTTCCCAAATTGCGATCGGCGGCGGCTTATGTTCGGGAACGCATGAGAAATGCTATCATCGAAAATGTCGCCTATGCCTACGAACATGGTCAGGATCAGGAGGAAATTAGTAATTGGAAGTGGCCTTTTTAGCTGATACCATCTCCGGGTTAACTGCTGACCCATTAGTAGGATAACTTAACTTGATTAGGCGATTCGCTGACAGTTGGTCTAACATATACTCATGCGATCGCCTTTTTTTATCCTCAGCATAGACGGGTGATCTCATCACTATTTCAGGAAACTAAAAACATGACCATTATTCTCGCCGGAGACATAGGAGGAACCAAAACTATTTTATCCTTATTTGACGCAAATTATCTCGATACCACCGCCGCCGTCCCCCAAGTTAAATCATTATTTGAGCAAATATATCCTAGTCAGAATTATATTGATTTAGTCCCCATAGTTAAAAAATTTTTACAAGCAGCCTCTCAGCAAGTTACTGAATACGCAAAACCGGAAAAAGCGGCTTTTGGGATTGCGGGTCCGGTGGTCAATAATAGCTGCGAACTCACTAACTTGAGTTGGTCTTTAGATAGCGATCGCCTTCAGCGAGAACTAGATATTTCCCCAATTAAACTAATTAATGATTTTGCTGCTATTGGTTATGGCGTAGTCAGTTTATCACCATCAGATTTACACATTCTCCAACCCGGAAAACCCGATGTTTCTGCGCCTAGGGCTGTTATAGGTGCGGGAACAGGTTTAGGAGAATGTTTTGTGATTCCCCTTTCCCAAGGCGGCGGTTATCAAGTCTTTTTCAGCGAAGGCGGTCATACTGATTTCGCACCCAGATCCGAGTTGGAATTTCATCTCCTAGGCTATTTACGAGAACTCTATAATATCACCAGAGTATCCGTAGAAAGAGTAGTATCGGGGATGGGAATTACCGCGATTTATCAATTTTTGCGTGACCATGATATTTCTCAAGAATCTCCCGAAATTGCCCAAATTTATCATACCTGGAAACAGGAAATCGGACAAGAACACAAAACCGTAGACCTCGCCGCCGAAGTCTCTAAAGCCGCCTTGGCTAAAAGTGATTATCTCTCGGTTCAGACTATGAAAATTTTTGTGGAAGCCTATGGCGCAGAAGCCGGAAATCTCGCCCTCAAATTACTACCATACGGCGGGTTATATGTGGCGGGGGGAATTGCTGCTAAAATTCTCCCCTTAATACAGGAAGGAAACTTTATCAAAGCCTTGAAAGATAAGGGTCGCGTTAGTCCTTTATTAGAACAAGTACCTGTCTATATTGTTCTTAATCCTAAAGTCGGTTTAATCGGTGCCGCATTATGTGCAGCACAAATCTAAACAAAAAACTATTTCGGTTTGGGGGTTGACTTGCGGTGATGTTTATGCCATAATTATTACCATGGAAAAAGGTGGCGGCATATATAAGCTAAAATCTATGGTTAAGCTCATCGATAGTGCAGCTAATCAATAGTTAAACGGTCAACCCTTGAACCGATAGCTGGAAACGATAGCGGGAGTTGAGAGAGGAAAGAGAGATAATTCTACTCAGATAGAAACAATTAAGAATTGTGGAAGTTTCCGGGGTTGAGCAACTATGATGTGTTATGAAGGGAATACGAAATGCGATCGCATAATCTCCTATGGTAACAATAGGCTTTTCCCGTAGAATCTGGAAGCGGTTTTTCCTAGTCTCGCTGTTTATCCTCACCATAGCCGGGTGTCGAATTTTCAGCAGTCAACCCGTTGGTGAACCGATGGTCAACATATCCCCGCTACCTCTTCCCCAACTCCCCGAGTGGATAGAAGAAATTAGTCCTACAGAGGAAGCCACATCTTTAGGTCAGATTAGAATTACTTTTAGCAACCCGTTAATTCCGGTTGAACGTCTGGACTCTCCCAACCAGAGACAACAACTCAGACACTTTGACATCAACCCCAAAATACCGGGAAGATTCCGATTTCTGACACCCCGGATGGTAGGTTTTCAAGCGGAAGAAGCCATTCCCCTAGCCACCCGCTTTCAGGTGACGCTAAAAAAAGGACTCAGCGATCTCAGCGACCATCAACTAGAGTCAGACATAGCCTGGACTTTCAACACTCCAGCCATTCAACTGTCAAACCTTCCGGGGACGGAAGATAACCCTGGTTTCCCTGACCAACCGATAGGTTTAGACCCCACCCTAAAATTTACATCTAACGTAGAACTAGATCTCGCCTCAGTCAACGACCATATTAGAGTCATTTCCGACAAGACCAAAAAAGGGATTCCTCTACGGGTAACACTAGATAGACCGGAAGCTGATGGGGGGGATGTGGCGCGAGAAGACAGAGATAGTCTATTTTCCCATAGCTGGGATTATAACATAAAATTTCAGCAAAAGCTAGAAAAAGCCAGCCGTTACACCCTAGAAATCACACCGGGACTGCAATCAAAAACGGGAAATCTAGCCAGCCAATTTCTAATTTCCCACCCAATTTACACCTACGAACCCTTACAGTTTCAAGCGATACAATTTTATGGAGAACCTAGGGAAGGTGGAACCTATGGAAGATTTACGAATGGGAGTCCTCAACTGAAATTTAATAACGGAATTACGGCGCAATCAGCAAGAGAAAATATAACGATAAACCCTCCCCCAGCAGGAGATGCGCCGCCGCTGATACAATCATACGACGGTAACGATACAATCAGCTTAAATCCCTGGTCTTTGGAACCTCAAACAAATTATGTAATTACGATTGGCGCTAACCTGGAAGATACCTTTAATCAAAGGCTAGAGGAACCCATCAACCTTAACTATAAAACCGGAGATCTGGCGGCTGACCTGTGGACTCCTTCTGGTTTAAATATTTTTCCATCTGGTAACAATTTACAAATTAACATTTCTACTGTTAATATACCCGAATCCCGCTATCAAGCAGCTTATGCAATTATCCAGCCAGAAGATTTAGTCTATGCAGATCAAGCCTATCCGAGTCGGGAGGGTAAAAACTTACTACCCACCTCAGATAAATGGCAAACTTTTAGGATTAATGGTGGTGCGACTAATCAAACTATCGAAACTTCGATTAATCTGCGAGACAGGTTACAAGGGAAAACGGGAATGTTAGCCTATGGAATTAAAGCTAAAACGACTTCCTATCAAAAAAATGGTGTGACTCAATGGAATGAACCTAGCTTTTATGGGATGGTTCAGTTAACTAACTTAGGTGTGTTTTCCCAGTGGTTTCCAGAGTCGGGAATGGTGAGAGTTAATCATTTAGATGACGGTTCACCAGTAGCATCAGCATCGGTGGAAATATATCAATCTCAACTGAATGCTAGATCATTTCCTAAACCAACTGCTTGTGCTAGGGGAATTACTAATAACCAGGGATTGCTATTGTTAACGGCGGAAAACCTGCGGGGATGTATGGGAGGTAATCGGTTTAATGAACCTCCAGAACTCTTGGTAATTGCTAAAGAAGGGGATGACTGGGCATTCACTCGCAGCTACTCCTACAGTGGCGCTTATGGCTATGGAGTTTATGCGGGTTGGGATGAAAATCAACCGATTTCTCGCGGAACTATTTTTTCAGACCGACAACTATATCAACCGGGTGAAGCTATAGCTTTAACGGGAGTGGCTTACTATTTACAAAATGGAGAATTACAGCCAGATAAAAATACGGTGTATAATCTCACGTTAGAAACTCCGACGGGGGAAAAACGAGAATTAGGGGATTATTCAACTAATCAATTTGCTACGTTTTCGGTAGAATTTACGGTGAAGCCAGATGACCCTTTGGGGAATTATGTAATTCAGGGTAAAGGTATTAGTGGGGTAGAAATTTTTGGTAATTTTCGGGTCGCAGAATTTAACCCCCCTAACTTTAAGGTTGATTTGAGTCTTGACCGTCGATTAGCTGTGGGTCAGGATAAGGTTATGGCGACAGTTCAGGGAGATTATTTATTCGGTTCTCCGGTAGTTGGTGGTGAGGCTAAATATTATGTGACGCGGACTGCTAGTGATTTTACTCCCATAGGTTGGGAAAAATATCATTTTGGAAGACAGTGGTTTTGGCCGGAAGAAAAACCGACGATTTCTAGTGATGTCTTACAGCGATCGCAAAATTTAGACGCGGCGGGTTCGGGAAGTGAAATGATCACTGTTAGCGGTGATGTTCCCTATCCCCTCAGATATCAAGTTGATGTGGAAGTGACAGATGTTTCTAACCTGTCGGTCGCGGACTCCCAAAGTTTTACGGTCTTACCTAACCATCAATTGATTGGACTGAAAAGCAAATTTGTAGCTAATGTTAATCAGGCTTTTCCGGTGGAAGTGATTGTTACTGATGTTGAGGGTAAATCAATTAATAATGTTCCGGTGAAGCTGGAATTGCAGAAAATGAATTACAGCAGTATTACCCGGGTGGTAGAAGGGGGACAAACTAACCGAAATCAACTGGAATATCAAACAGTGGATACTGTAGATGTCAGGAGTGGTAATACGGCGAAAACTGTAGAATTAACGGCGAGGGAATCGGGTTCTTATCGCATTCAGGCGAGATTTGCTTCGGACCCATTAAATACGCCGAAAGCTACTGATATTCAAATTTGGGTAACGGGTGATGGTCCGGTGAGTTGGGGAAATCGTTATGATAACCGCCTCGAAATTCAACTAGACCGCGATAATTATCAACCTGGGGATATGGCGACGGCTTTAATTCAATCACCCTATAGGGAGGGAGAGTTATTTTTCGCAGTAATTCGCGATCGCATTTTGTATCAAACCCTAATTCCGGTGAAAGGCGGCGCACCAGAAGTCCGATTTCAAGTCACACCCGAAATGCTACCTAATGTGGCTGTAGAAGCGGTCTTAGTCCGTCAGGGAGAACCTCTATCACAACTGGAACCGGGAAGTATAGATAATCTGGTATCTATCGGAATGACTCCGTTAAATGTTAGCAAAAATAGCAAATACTTACAAGTCAAAATTAACCCGAATCAATCGGAATTTCAACCGGGTTCCCAAGCTACGATTAACCTAGAGTTAACCAAGGATAATTATCAACCGATTAGCGGACAAATCACTTTAATGGTGGTTAATGATGCGATCTTGCAACTTAACGGCTACCGACCCCCCAACTTAGTAGATACTGTATATGCTGAACAATCAATATCGACCCGATTAACAGATAACCGTCCTGATGTGGTAGTACAATCATTAATGTCACCGTTAGCTAAAGGTTGGGGTTATGGTGGAGGATTTTCCGCCGCCACTGTTGATACATCTAAGTTGCGTCAAGACTTCCAAGCGTTAGCCTACTATAACGGTTCAATTATCACGGACAACCAGGGAAAAGCCACGGTTAATTTTACGTTACCTGATAATTTAACCACCTGGCGAGTTATGGCGATCGCTACTGACGAAAATTTAGAATTTGGGTCAGGGGAAGCGACATTTATCACCAGTAAATCCCTATTATCTAATCCGATACTACCACAATTCGCACGGGTAGGCGATCGCTTTTTGGCGGGAGTTTCCATCACCAACCGAGACCACCTGAAAGGACAATTAGACATCACCGGAGACCTGAGTGGTGGACTGTTATTTTCAGCGGGGAATAAAACCAGCCACCACCTGAAAACCCAAGCCGAAGTAGACACGCAAGCCTATCGTTTTCCGGTGTTAGTTGAACAAGTGGGAAATTCCCAGGTAAAATTCACCAGCAGACTGCAAAATAAAACTGATAGTTTTCAAGTTCCTTTGGAGGTAAAACCCCTAGAAACAACGGAACAGGTAATCGCCTCAGGGACCACCCGCGAAACTGTTACCATTCCCATTAATATTGATGAAAAGGTAGTCCCGAATGCGGGAGGTCTAACTATTTCCCTGGCTAATAGTTTAATCCCCCAATTAACCCAACCTGCGGCTCAAATTTTCCAACAGCCAACTTTACCATTCTTAGAACCAATAGCCAGTCGTTTATTGATAGCAAGTAATCTCCAGCTTCTGGATAAAAATCCTAATGATTTATCCGGCTTAAATTTGGAACTACAAGCTAATGATGCTATCACCAGATTAGCAGGCTTACAAAAAGAGGATGGCGGTTTCGGCTATTTTGCCGCCGCGAATATTTCCGATCCTGTCCTATCTAGTTACGCTGCCGAAGCTTTAGCCAAAGCATCTCAGGCTGGATTTACGGTTAATAATAATATGATTAACCGCCTGAGAAATTACCTTAATCAAGTAGTTGCTAATCCTGCTGATGATGGCTTCTGTGTTGATAATATATGTAAAAGCCGCCTGCGTCTTGAAGCCTTAATCGCCTTATCCTACTTGGGAGAAACCCGCAGTGATTTCATGGCAGAAATTTACGGCAATTGGCGGGAATTTGACCCCGCCACCCAAATTAAACTAGCTGGTTATTTAGCCAACTTCCCCCAATGGGAAACGGAATTTAATACCATTTTCCAAGATATCCAAAAACACATTTATCAAACGGGACGGACAGCGACGGTTAATTTACCCCCCGGATATCAATGGTTAGCCTCTCCGACGGTTTTACAGTCTCAAGCATTACGCCTATATATCACCCAAAACCAACAGCCAGAAACTATCAGTAGATTAGTCGAAAGTCTGTTAAACTTGCGTCGTGAGGGAATTTGGCAAAATGACTATGATACCGCCGAGGCGTTAACGGCGTTAGTGGCTTATCAACAAACCCAAACCACGTCGGAAAGTTTGCGGATTAATTTGCAAGTAGGGAACTACATATCACAGCAAATCGAGTTAGGAAATGATGGTAATTCTAGCTTTAATCTTAGCCTACCTATTGCAGAATTACCCCAAGGAAATTATCAACTATCGATTAAACCTGAAAATTCGGGTAATTTGCATTATTGGATCAAATACAGTTATCGCTTAGAAGGAAAACAACCGGGTCAACTTAATGGTCTTCGGGTTATTCGGACTATTAGACCAGCTAACGAAACTCAAATTTGGCAAACCTATAGCCTCGCAGCGGAGTCTAAACCTTTAACGGTCAAACCGGGACAGGTCTTTGATATTGGCTTGGAAATTATCGCAGATCATCCCGTGGATAAAGTGGTGATTGTTGACCCCCTCCCGGCGGGTTTAGAAGCGATTGATAGGAGTTTTGATACCAGTAATCAAGCGTTACAACCTCAGACTGATAGTTGGGAAATTGCCTATCAAACTATTTATCGCGATCGCATTATGGCTTATAGCGATCGTCTCATACCTGGTGCTTATCATGTTCATTATCTAGTACGTTCTGTCACCCCCGGCGAATTCATCTGGCCGGGTGCAGAAGCCTATCTACAATATAACCCAGAAGAGTTCGGACGAACTACCTCTGGATTGTTAGTGGTATCCGATAGATAGACTCGGAAAAGCTCCGCCTATTATACCATAAATGGAGGATAATAGCAAGTAATCATAATCAATTATGTTAAGACTTGGTGTATAGTTTCTACAAGTTGTTCAAGAAAATCAACGCAGTCGCTAACTAGACGGTCATCAATAGGCCATCTGTTTCCGATGCCAAAAGAAGGGTCTATATCAGCTTGATGAGCAATTTTATTTCTGCGATCGACTATTGCACTAAGTTGTTGTTTGATATCTTGTGCTGATTTCCCCATTTGCTGCAAAACGTGAAAAGGCGGCAGTTTGAGGAGGTTCACCTTTATAAATTTCTAACATTCCCAGGGTGACAACTTCATGGATATAGTAATCTAATGCACTTACGGCTAAAACCAGGGATGCTCGTAAAATATCAGATAAATCTAAAGCCGGGGTCGATTGAGATTTAATATAGTTATGAACATCAATTAAATCCCTAACACGAGCAATACTGACCCGAAATTGGTCAAGCGCTAATTGCATAACTCTGAGAAGTTAATCCGATAATTTTATCTGCTAGGTCGGCAAATACCTGATAAAATTCTTGCTGTTTTTTCTGATTGTTTTGGTAAACTTTGCCAGCTTGTTTTAATTGCTCACGAGTTAAAGCATAAATCGGAGTTTGATGCTGTTGAGACAGAGCAATCAGACTATTAAAGTTAGAAATCTTAGTTAAAGTAAAAGTTTCGCTAATACCTTGCTCAAGATAACTGGGAGTAGGTAACATTAAACCAGATTGTCTGAACACAGGAACCAATTTATCCTTAACATCTGCCTCGATTCTATCAATCCATTTTTGAAAAGCTACAGTTTCCCTACCGTGAATAATGCGATAATTCTGAATAATAGTTCCCAGAAACCGAAGTTTAAAATCAGGAAATGGATATATTGCCTCTTTTAAAATCGGTAAGGAACTGGCTTTTTTCGCCCATAATGACCATTTTGGCAAAATTTTACTCAAGGATTCAATCGCCATCACGGAGAAGAAATCAGCGGTAGTAGGAATGATAAAAAAGTCGCTGGTCATCAACAAATTTTGATTAATTGAATTTAAGCTAGGACTCATGTCAATTAAAATATAATCCGCATTAAACCGCGCGGCAGTTTTGTTAAACAAGTCAGTAATAGACCCGGGTAAATTTTGGAGTGTTTGAATCGAACTACTTAACTCTTGAGCAATACCTAGGGTAACTTCATACTCAGCAAATCCTACATTACCCGGAAGTAAAAATAAGCCTTCTTGACCTGATAAAGCAACACAATTTACGGCTTCAATGGGTTTGGGTTGACCTTCAAAAGCTGGCGCGAGTCCGGTTTTAATGTTGGAATGTGTATTGTAGATAGCTTCGATTCTCCCTTGGTCATCTTCGGTATCTTCACCTAAAGCCATACCAGTTAAATTACATTGTGGGTCAGCATCTACAATAATCACTTTTTTGCCTTTTGCTGCTAACATCCAACCTAAGTTAAATGTAGTGGTGGTTTTACTGACTCCGCCTTTGTGATTAAATAGGGCGATTTTCTGAACCATGATATTTACCCTGTTTTGAACTCCGCAATCAATTATGGCTAATTATAGCAAATAATCATTGCCCCAACTGTCAATAATAATCTCTATGGAGGTTTGAGACTCACTTCAGATGCTGTCTGATGATGTTGCTGTATCAATTCTGAGGTGATGGTGATGAGGTGAGAGTGGTTGGGGTCTCTGTGGATATGGGGAGACTCATGGCTAAATTTTATGGGTCATGTTAGGATGGAGCTAAAGGCTGGGCGGTGACGGTTATGGTTCTAGGGACGGCCGCGAAATCTATGGGGCTCTCAAAGGCTGAAACGCTTACCCAGAGGCAGATTAAGCCCCAACCGGAAAATTTTTTTAAAAAAATCGGCAAAAGGGTTGACATAAGTTGAAAGATTCGCTAAGTTAATAAAGGTGAGAGCGACACAAGCTCGAAACCAAAAGGCGAAACAAAACACAAGCCCCCATCGTCTAGAGGCCTAGGACACCTCCCTTTCACGGAGGCGACAGGGATTCGAATTCCCTTGGGGGTACTCAAAAGTTAAGATTAGGGTAGAGATTGCGAGAGTGGTCTCTACCCTTGTCTCTTTGGTGATAGTTGGCTAACCTCAAGGGAGGATCTGGCGCATATAATTGCCCCATAATTGGGCTGCATTAGCGCTACTGCCAAAAGTAGGGGAATTGTCGTCATTACCGAGCCAAATGCCTGTGGTGAGTCTCTGACTGGGTATGTAGCCAATAAACCAGAGGTCAACATTGGAGTTAGTGGTGCCAGTTTTTCCGGCTTCCCCTAAACCCAAACTAGCATCCTGACCTGTACCCCAACGAATTACCCCTTGTAGCATGGAGGTCATGGTTTCTGTGACGAGGGGAGAAAGGACCTGGGGGACTCTGGGATTTTCCCGATCATAGGCATAAATGACCCGACAGCTATTAATATCGAGGGGGTCGGTGCAATCACTACTATCTAAAATACGTCTAATGGCGTGGGGACGGTGAGCCAAACCTCGATTGCCGATGACATTAAAAGCGCCTGTCATCTCTAATAGGGTAACTTCACTTTGACCCAAAACCAAACCGGGAACGGGATTTAAATCGGAGCGAATGCCTAGCCGTCGTGCAATCTCGACGACGGAATTTAAGCCGACTTCCTGGGCGACTCGTAGGGCGGTGACATTTTCGGATAAAGCCATGCCGCGATACATATCGACAGACCCACTACTACGATCGCATCCTCGAAAAGTTTGCCCTTGCCAAGTCAGAGGTTCACAGGAATAGGTTCTACCAGGGGGGATACCCTTATCTAAGGCGGCGGCATAAGGAAACAGCTTAAAGGTAGATCCGGGCTGTCGTAGGGCTTGAGTGGCTCGGTTAAATTGACTATCCCCATAACTGAGTCCTCCGACCATAGCCATGACAGCACCATTGCCGGAGTCGAGAGTTACTATTCCCCCCTGAGAAAAGCCAGCGCCCGCCCCTACAGTAGCTAGATGTTGTTGCAGAGACCTCTCAGCGACGGCCTGCATTTGAGGATCTAAAGAGGTTTCGACAATAAAGTTACCCTCTCGCGCCAATTGACTGCCGAGCAGTTGCTCTATTTCGGTAAATACATAATCATAAAAGTAGGGGGCTATGGTACTTTCGAGAACTTCCCGCGCCCTGGGGTTAATTTCAATACGCGATCGCCGCGCCCGATCTGCCTCTTCTGAGCTAATCATTCCCAGGGCTTGCATTCTCGCCAAAACGCGATCGCGATACTGAACAGCTAACTCATAATTTTGAATAGGATTAAAACTATTAGGGGCGGGCAGAATCCCGGCGAGGGTGGCGGCTTCCGACAGGGTTAAATTAGTGGCTGATTTGCCAAAATAGAACTGAGCGGCATTTTCAAAACCATAGAGGTCTAAGCCTAAATAGACTCGGTTCAAATAGGTAAGTAACAGGGTATCTTTTCCGTAAAAAGTCTCTAATTTTAGGGCAACGATCGCCTCTCTAGCCTTGCGGCCGGGGGAATCTTCTGTGCCGACATACTCCCTAAATAAAGTCCGGGCTAACTGCTGGGAGATGGTGCTACCACCTTCTCGAATTTGACCCCCTTGTAAATTGGTGACAAAAGCCCTTAAAATCCCGATGGGGTCAATACCAAAATGCCAATAAAAACGGCTATCTTCGGAGGCTATAACGGCATTGGGTAGGTAAGAGGCAAAATCGGATAAAGCCTCCAATTCCAGTTGTAAATTATTGTTAGTGATACCCCGCAGCGGCTGACGATCGCGGGAATAAACGACGACGGGGCCATTGATAGAGCGAGGGAGAGGTCGCACTGTAAAATATTGCCACTGCCACAAGACGACCAAGGCAACTAAAGCACTAATACCACAGAAGGCATAAAGACCAGAGCGCAGTAACCGCACATACCAGCTAGGGGGATCTACATACTGAACCCTAACACCATTAGCAAGTTCTGGGGGACCCAAAGTAATGACATCCCCATGACGCAGGGGAAAAACCTCAAGTCGCCGCCGTCCCTTATAGATGCCATTGGTAGAATTTTCGTCTTTGATATAAAATTGTCGAGAGGGATGTTCTCCCAAAATGGTTTTATGTGGTGGTTGTCGTAGTAAACACAGATGCACTTGACTAACGACCGGATTGCGAACCACGATATCACTAGATCGCGAAGAACGACCAATGATATAGCGATCGCCCAATAGCGGATAAACATCAGCCTTATCCGCATCGGCATTTTGCACCCAAAGTTCAGGAACCCTACTATTAGGCTTTAGCAACAGCCGAGAGAAGTTAACCCGGGCGTGAATAGTCTGCACAACCTGGGTGATGGCATTTATAACTGTATTTGACTTCGGGTCCGGCTTTTTAGATGACATATTTAACGACATTCCGCATATAGCCGTTATGTGAGACTCACTGGCCGTAGCTGACTCGGAAAATTATAACACCTACTTTTCCTAGTCCGTCGAGTAGTGATTCACGGTTGGGGCAAATCAAGGGATAATTCTATAGAGAGTATCACGCTGGAGGGGTTTTCGTTGGACGGAGGCGATCGCCTCTTTCAGGTCTTCTACTGTCCTACAGGTTCCCCCCTTAGCCCCTGCCATAGTGGTGATATGTTCTTCCATTAGGGTGCCGCCGATATCATTACAGCCCCATTTCAGGGCTTCTGTGGCACCGGATAAACCCAATTTTACCCAACTAGGTTGATGGTTAATAATCCAGTTACCCAGGAAAATCCGGGCTACAGCCATTAATCTGAGGCTATCAGCTAAAATTGGTTGGTCTCTTCCTACTCGGCGGCGTAAGGGGGGAGGTGCTTGTTCCCCGACAAAAGGCAAAGCAATAAATTCGGTAATTCGGGCGGGATAATTCCGGTCTATAGCTTTTTGTTGTAGCGATCGCAATTTGTGCAAGTGGTCGATCTGCTGTTGGGGGGTTTCAATGTGACCACATAATATGGTGCTAGTGGTGGGAACTCCTAGACTGTGGGCGGTTTCTACAATTTCCAACCAGGTGGCTGTATTAATTTTTTCTGGACAGATGACCTGGCGAATGCGATCGTCTAATACTTCGGCGGCTGTTCCTGGCATAGAACCGACTCCGGCATCCCGCAGTGAACCTATGACTACATCATAACTGAGGCGATCGCCACGGGCAATAAATTGCACTTCCTGGGGGGAAAAAGCATGAAGGTGTAAATTGGGAAACTCGTTTTTGATGGTTTTCACCAACTGGAGATAGTAGGGTAAAAACTGACCGTTAATCTGAGCCTGGGGATTTAATCCCCCCTGCATACAAATTTCAGTCGCCCCCCTTTCGACAGCATCTTGGGCTTTTTCGAGAATTTGCTCAAAACCCAACCAAAAGGCTCCGGCTTCCCCTTCATCACGCCGGAAAGCGCAAAAATTGCAATGCTGTTCACAAATGTTGGTAAAATTCAGGTTGCGATTAATTACATAGGTTACAGTATCCCCACAATCACGCGATCGCCACTTATCTGCTACCTCTCGCAGACGTTCGGTAACTTTCGGGTGATTTGCTTCCAGTAGGGTTAATCCTTGCTCTGGGGATAAATCAGCCCCTTCTGAGGCGTAATCTAAGATGGCATCAACGGTTTGAGTTAACATACAATCTATTCGATAGTGTCCCAAGTTACATCGGTCAGCATATTTACTCAAGTTCTTTAGTTAATTGGATGACAGCAATGATATTACAATCTGCTTTATCTATTCGAGTTCCCAGACCACAACTGCTCTGGTTTTCCCCCAAATTGGGGAATGTACCGATGGTGATGCTTATGGGTGCAACTATGTTCCTGTTCACGATCGCACCTATTCTAGCTCAGGAAGAACCCGCACCGGAATCGTCCCCCACTTCCGAAATCGATCGCCCCTCTGTTGATCATAATCAATTACACAATCAGGGAATTGAACAATTCCATAAAGGGGAACATCGCGAAGCCCTAGAAAGCCTAGAACAGGCATTGCAAATTCGCCGCCAACAAGGCGATCGCCTGGCTGTAGCAGAAACACTCAATGCTATTGGTGAAGTTTACAGCAATTTTAACGAAAGCGATCGCGCTTTACCAGCTATTCAAGAAGCCCTAGAAATTTATCGCCAACAAAACCCCGAAGCCGCCTCGGAAACGGCTCTCGTCCAAAGGGGTAAAGCCCGCAGTCTCAATCTCCTCGGTTTTGTTCGCCGCCAACAGGGTGAATTTTCCGAAGCCCTCCAACACCACCAAGAAGCCCTCAGATTAGCTCAAAGTGCAGGCGATCGCAGTGAAATGGGGGAATCCTTACATAATATCGCGGCTGTCTATGCTAGTCAAGCTCAACCTACCCAAGCCCTCGACTATTATGAACAAGCCAGGGCTATCCGTCAAGAGGTGGGAGATTTACGGGATCTTTCTCGCACCCTGAACAATTTAGGCGCACTTTATTTTAGCATAGGAGAGGTAGAAAAAGCCCTAGAAATTTATCAACAAGCCCTAGCTTTTCGCCGCCAAATAGGAGACCAAGCGGGGGTAGGGCGGTTATTAAGTAATATGGCTTATATCTACCGCGAAAATGGAGATGATTTCCAAGCCTTAGTACATTTTCAGCAAGCGGCTCAACTCTTGGAACGCATCAGAGATAACGCTGGGGCGGCTCGTATCTTGAATTTAATGGGGATGATCTATGAAAATTTAGACCAGGTTCCCCAAGCGATCGAAACCTATCAGCAGGCTGCTAATTTGGCTAAGGAAGCTAATGATGTGGGTCTAGCGGGGACGGCACTTAGCCAGATAGGTCGCCTTTATAACAGTCAGGAAATGTGGGAAAAAGCCCTGGAAATTTACCAGCAAGCCCTAGAATTTTACCAAGAGTCAGACCAGCAGCCAGAGATTAGTCAAATCCTCAATAATATAGGTTCCATTCATGAGAACTTGGGGAACTATTCCCAGGCGCTAGAAACTTTAAAAAGTGCGTTATCTATCATCCAAGAAGCTGGAGACCCAGAAGCTGCACAGGCGACTCTCAACACGATTCAATCCCTCGAAGAAAAGTTAACGGAAAATGAAAATGAATAATTAATAATTAATAATGAATAATTAATAATTAATAATTGTAGGGGCGCGCCTCCGCAGTTAGTCATAGCAATGAGGGAAGCGCTTAATAAACCCGCCCCACCGGGGAATTAATAATTAATAATTAATAATGAATAATTAATAATTAATAATTGTAGGGGCGGGTTCCGCAGTTAGCTATAGGAATGAGGGAAGCGCTTAATAAACCCGCCCCACCCCACCGGGGAATTAATAATTAATAATTAATAATTAATAATTAATAATTGTAGGGGCGCGCCTCCGCAGTTAGTCATAGCAAT
>NZ_JARPLU010000058.1:20546-23560 GCF_032349615.1 Limnospira sp. PMC 1279.21
GGCGCGCCTCCGCAGTTAGTCATAGCAATGAGGGAAGCGCTTAATAAACCCGCCCTCACCCCCACCGGGGAATTAATTATTAATTGTTAATTATTAATTGTTAATTATTAATTGTTAATTGTTAATTGTTAATTGTTAATTGTTAATTGTTAATTGTTAATTGTTAATTATGGATAGTAATGTCGCAATAGGTTTGGGTAGTAATTTGGGGTTGTCTGGTCAAACAGTAGAAACCGCCCTAGAATTACTGGAAGGCTATGAGGGAATTAGGGTGAAAAAACGATCGCATTGGTATCGGACAATTCCTGTGGGACCCCCTCAGCCGGATTATATCAATGGGTGTGCTATTCTGGAGGTGACTGTCTCCCCTCAGTCCCTCTTGGAAACTCTGCTAGAAATTGAGAAGACATTGGGGCGGGTGCGTGGGGAAAGATGGGGACCGAGAACCCTAGATCTTGATTTATTGCTGTTCGATGATTTAATCTTGAATACACCTACCCTAGAAATACCACACCCGAGAATGCGCGATCGCGCTTTTGTGTTAGTCCCCCTAGCGGAAATAGCCCCGGAGTGGATAGATCCTATCAGTAAAAAGGCGATCGCCCAATTGCTGGAAACTATCGATCAGTCAGGAGTCCAAAAACTAACTTTAACTAACTAATGAAACTAGGTTCAGAACCCCCCGAAATTCTCGCACAACAACTCTTTTATCGAGGTCGGAAATTTAACTTTGATGTCCACCGCCTTCGCCTTCCTAATGGGGCGATCGGTCAGTGGGAATGTGTTAGACACCCCGGAGGTGCTTTAGTAATTCCCGTTACCCCAGAAGGTAAATTGGTATTGGTCAGACAATATCGATTTGCAGTGGAAGGGCGGACTTTGGAATTTCCAGCCGGGACGGTAGAAGTTAACGAAGACCCCGCCGAAACCGTCGGGCGCGAAATTGAAGAAGAAACAGGCTACCGCGCTCATAAGTGGCGTAAACTAGGGCAATTTGTCCTCGCGCCGGGTTATTCTGATGAAATTATTTACGCCTTTCTCGCGGAAGATCTCGAAAAACTAGAAACTCCCCCCGCACAAGATGAAGATGAGGATATAGACACGGTTTTGATGACTCCCCAAGAGTTGGAAAAGGCGATTTGGGAGGGGGAACCTGTGGATGCTAAATCTATCGCTAGTTTTATGTTGGCTAAACCCTTTCTATAACTCTGTGTGTTTATGTCGGATTTAATCTTATTTTGGCATCGTCGAGATCTGCGGATTTCCGATAACTGGGGACTGGCGGCGGCGCGTCGGGTGACTTCTCAGGTGGTGGGGGTCTTCTGTCTTGACCCGGCAATTTTGAGCGGTGATGATATCGCCCCCGTCCGTGTGGCTTATATGATCGGCTGTCTCCAATGTTTACAACGCGACTACCAACGGGGGGGGAGTCAATTACTGATTATTCAGGATAACCCGGCTCAAGGTCTGCGAAAATTGGCGGTGGCTTTGGGGGCGATCGCTGTTTATTGGAATCAAGACGTTGAACCCCTCGCCAGACAACGCGATCGCTCTGTAGAAGAGTCTCTCACAGAGGTGGGGATTAAAGTTGAGACTTTCTGGGATCAGGTTTTGCATTCCCCAGAAGCCATTTTTACGGGGTCTAAGGAACCCTATAAGGTTTATACTCCCTATTGGCGCAAATGGATTCAGCAGCCGAAACCAGAACCCTGTGATACCCTAAAATCTAGGGGGCTGACAGAGGCTCAGGAAAAGGCGGCGAGGGAGGCGGGAGCGATCGCTTTACCCACCGCTAAGGATTTGGGATTTATCTGGTCGGAACCTTTTATCCTAGAACCGGGAGAAACGGCCGCGAGCGATCGCTTGCAACTCTTCTGCGATCGAGCCATTTATGAGTATGACCAAGGGCGGAATTTCCCCGCTATTGATGGCACTTCTCTGTTGAGTCCGGCTTTGAGATTTGGGGCGATCGGTATCCGTACCTTATGGCAAAAAACCCAAGAAATTATGGCTTTAACTCGCAGTGACGAAGCCCGCCACCATATTCAAACTTGGCAGCAGGAAATCGCTTGGCGGGAGTTTTATCAACAGGCTTTATATCACTTCCCCGCCTTAGCCACCGGTGCATTTCGTCAGCCTTTTGACCGTTTTCCTTGGTCAGATAATCAAGAACATTTCCAGGCGTGGTGTCAAGGACGCACCGGATATCCTATTGTTGATGCGGCTATGCGTCAACTCAATGAAACCGGATGGATGCACAACCGTTGTCGCATGATTGTCGCCAGTTTTTTGACCAAGGATTTAATCATCAATTGGCAATGGGGAGAAAAGTATTTTATGCAAAGACTTATTGATGGGGATTTAGCCTCAAATAATGGTGGGTGGCAGTGGAGTTCCTCCAGTGGGATGGACCCTAAGCCTTTGCGGATTTTTAACCCCGCTTCCCAAGCTCAAAAATATGACCCCGAAGCTGAATATATCCGCCAGTGGTTGCCAGAATTGCGGAATTTGGACACCGCCCACCTCGTGACTGGCAAAATTTCCAGGAGCGATCGACAAGCCTGTGGCTACCCACAGCCCATTGTAGACCACAATCAACAACAAAAATTGTTTAAGTCGATTTATTCCCAATTAAAGGCTTGACAAATTCCCCCAACTATGGCAGGATATTAAATTGTGCCAAACAAATACACCCACTCATGCGGAACTGGCGGAATTGGTAGACGCGCTAGATTCAGGTTCTAGTGTTCGCAAGGACTTCCGGGTTCAAGTCCCGGGTTCCGCATTGGGAAGGAAATGGGCTGGGGGAAGTTGGGCTGATATATGCCACTGTTAACCGTGTTGGCATTTGCACTTATTTTACACTCACTCCCAATAATGCGATCGCTTTTGAGTGCATCAGTGTGATGGTACAATGGGGGCTCAAGTTCCCGGTTCCGCATTGGGAAACAAACCCCGTTGGGCTGGGGGAAGTTGGGCTGATATATGCCACTGTTAACCGTGTTGGCATTTGC
>NZ_JARPLU010000058.1:23570-27612 GCF_032349615.1 Limnospira sp. PMC 1279.21
TCGCTTTTGAGTGCATCAGTGTGATGGTACAATGGGGGCTCAAGTTCCCGGTTCCCCATTGGGAAACAAACCCCGTTGGGCTGGGGGAAGTTGGGTTTCGCTGCGCTTCACCCAACCTACTAAAGCGCACAAGCCACCCGAAAACCGCAGCTGAAGTAGAGGAGGTCTGAGCCGCCCCTGTCGCGGGCGGCACAACGGCAGTTTACTGGATTGCTGTACCACGAACCGCCGCGCAGCACTACTTTTGTTGTGTCTGGTCTGCTTGCCAAAAGGTTGACTAAATATTCAACAATATTTTGACCACGATTATCGTTGCCATAATCCCACACACGACCATCCGAAGGCGCACCATTGTAGCTGTCGTGCCAGGGGTCAGCGCACCATTCCCAAACATTTCCGTGGATATCATACAAGCCAAAGGCGTTGGCGTGTTGAAACTGACCGACGGGGGTGGTTTTTTTGCGGGAGGCTCCCTTGGGTTCTGAGCTATAGGTGTAGTTGCCATCGTAGTTGGCGAGGTCGGTGGTCAGGGTATCACCGACATGAAAGGGGCTAGTTCTTCCGGCGCGGGCTGCATATTCCCACTCGGCTTCACTGGGTAATCGGTAGGGTTTGCCGATTCTTTTCGAGAGGCGGGCGCACCACTCGATTACATCATACCATGAAACTTTTTCAACCGGAAGATTTAATCCGGCAAATTTGGAGGGGTTATAGTTGAGGTCTCGTTGGAGTTTGGGGAAACTAGCCACTTGTCGCCATTGTTCTTGGGTAACCGGATATTTTCCCATGAGGAAGGGTTTAATCGTGACTCGGTGTTGGGGTCTTTCATCATAAGAACTTCCAGCTTCACCACTCGGCGCACCCATAATAAAGGTTCCCCCCGGAATTAGCACCATCTCCAGAGTCACCCCATTTCCCAGGTCTTCGATAATACATTCAGCCTGACCGGGACGGCGGTTAATTTCTCGGCCCTTTGAATTGACCGTAACGATATCAAATTCAAACTTCTGGGTGGAGGCTTTAGGCGGTGTTTTAATGACTACAGGTGGGGGAGTTATCTTCTTTATCTTCTGAATTCGGATCTGTTTATCCTCAGCATATCGCGGCATTCGGATATCACCAGCATATCGCGGCTTTAAATCTGCCCACACTTCCGCTACAGATTGATAGCGTTTTTTAAAGACTGTCTCAACCAAACGGTCTAATATTTTACCTAATTTATCACTCACCTGATTGCCATTTAAATGCTCACGCCACACCCATTGTGCTTCTAAGGGGTCATATAAATTCGACGGACTCACTTGGGTTAGCAGGTATAAACAAGTCACCCCTAAACTATATAAATCACTCCCATATTGAGGTTTTCCCATAGCCTGTTCCGGGGCGCAATATGCCGCCGAACCGATAACCGTTCCCGTGACGCTCATAGATGTGCGCTGCACCTGTTTAGATGCTCCAAAATCCACTAGGACTAACTTGTTATCACTGGCGCGTCTAATGATGTTTTCCGGTTTAATATCCCGGTGAATTACTTTATGTTTGTGGACGAAATCCAAAACTGGCAATAAATCCTTGAGCAGGGAACTGATTTGATTTTCGCTAAAAGTCCCTTGATTATCTAACTCCTGTTGTAGGGTGTCTCCTTCGATAAATTCCTGAATTAAATATTGACGGTTATCAGCCGTAAAATAAGCCAAAAGTTCCGGGATTTGGGAATGTTTGCCGAGGAGTTCTAAACGTTGGGCTTCTTGGTCGAATAATTGGGCGGCTTTTTCTAGGGTAGCGGTTCCTTGCGCCTGGGGAAGGAATTGCTTAATCACGCAGGGAGGTTTAGAAGGTTTGAAGTCATCCACTGCCAGAAATGTGCGTCCGAACCCACCTTGTCCGAGGATGCTTTTAGCATAGTAGCGTTCTGCCAGTCGGAGTTTACTGCCACATTTTTGGCAAAACTGGGAACCGTCGGGGTTGATGTGGAGGCAGTCTGGGTTGAGACACTGGCTCATAATCAGGATGGTTATTGATACCTGATTCTACATTACCATAAATGCCCAAAATTAACCGGCTTTTTCACAGACACCTGATTTATCACGGCTGGGAAAGTTGGGTTGCGCTGCGCTTCACCCAACCTACTAAAGCGCTACCCGAAAACCGCTGTTGCGGCCGAAGCTGTCCGGGTAGTCCATGACGCGGTTGGCACAACGGCAGCTCACAGGAAAGTTTAGCCACGAACCGCCGCGCAGCACCCTCATGTCTTTTGTCCCTTTTTCCAAAAAATCGACTAAATGTTCAATAATGTTTTCATAACGATTATCGTTACCATAATCCCACACTCGCCCGTCCGAGGGAGCGCCACCATAGCCTTCGTGCCAGGGGTCAGCGCACCATTCCCAAATATTCCCGTGGATATCATACAAGCCAAAGGCGTTGGCGTGTTGAAACTGACCGACGGGGGTGGTTTTTTTGCGGTAGGCTCCCCTCGGTCCTGAGCTATAGCTGTAGCCGCCATCGTAGTTGGCGAGGTCCGTCGTCAGGGTATCACCGACATGAAAGGGGCTAGTGGTTCCGGCGCGGGCTGCATATTCCCACTCGGCTTCACTGGGCAATCGGTAGGGTTTGCCAATTCTTTTCGAGAGGCGATCGCACCACTCCATTACATCATACCAAAAAACTTTTTCAACCGGAAGATTTAATCCTTTAAAATATGAGGGGTCTAGGCTCAAGTCCCGTTGGAGTTTGGGGAAACTAGCCACTTGTCGCCATTGTGCTTGGGTAACCGGATATTTCCCCATTAGGAAGGGTTTAATCGTGACTTGGTGTTGGGGTCTTTCAGCATTAGAACTTCTAGGTTCACCACTCGACGCACCCATAATAAAGGTTCCTCCCGGAATTAGCACCATCTCCAGAGTTACACTATTTCCCAGGTCTTCGATAATACATTCAGCCTGACCGGGACGACGGTTAATTTCTCGACCCATTGAATTGACCGTAACGATATCAAATTCAAACTTCTGGGTTACCGGTTTGCCAGTTGTATTGGGAGTCTGTTTAACAGTCTCTGGGATGACGGTTTGAGGACTTGTTGGGTTGGGCGATTTCCCATAATATCGCCGTAAATCTTCCCAAACTTCCGCTACAGATTGATAGCGTTTGTTAAACACTGTCTCAACCAAACGGTCTAAGATTTTGCCTAGTTTCTCACTCAACTGATTGTCATTTAAATGCTCACGCCACACCCATTGTAATTCTAAGGGGTCATATAAATTCGACGGACTCACTTGGGTTAGCAGGTATAAACAAGTCACCCCTAAACTATATAAATCACTCCCATATTGAGGTTTTCCCATAGCCTGTTCCGGGGCGCAATATGCCGCCGAACCGATAACCGTTCCCGTGACGCTCATAGATGTGCGCTGCACCTGTTTAGATGCTCCAAAATCCACTAGGACTAACTTGTTATCACTGGCTCGTCTAATGATGTTTTCCGGTTTAATATCCCGGTGAATTACTTGATTTTGGTGGACGAAATCCAAAACTGGCAATAAATCCTTTAGCAGCGAAATGATTTGATTTTCGGTAAAAGCGCCTTGATTATCTAACTCCTGTTGTAGGGTTTCTCCTTCGATAAATTCCTGAATTAAATATTGACGGTTATCAGCCGTAAAATAAGCCAAAAGTTCCGGGATTTGGGAATGTTTGCCGAGGAGTTCTAAACGTTGGGCTTCTTGGTCGAATAATTGGGCGGCTTTTTCTAGGGTAGCGGTTCCTTGCGCCTGGGGAAGGAATTGCTTAATCACGCAGGGAGGTTTAGAAGGTTTGAAGTCATCCACTGCCAGAAATGTGCGTCCGAACCCACCTTGTCCGAGGATGCTTTTAGCATAGTAGCGTTCTGCCAGTCGGAGTTTACTGCCACATTTTTGGCAAAACTGGGAACCGTCGGGGTTGATGTGGAGGCAGTCTGGGTTGAGACACTGGCTCATAATCAGGAGGGTTATTGATACCTGATTCTACATTACCATAAATGCCGAAAATTAACCGGCTTTTA
>NZ_JARPLU010000580.1:0-324 GCF_032349615.1 Limnospira sp. PMC 1279.21
GGTTATAGCAATACCGACAAGCGGCCAACCATTTGCGCCAGACTTGATTTAGCTCTGGGCTGGGGTAAATCCGGATCTTCTTTGACCTGAGTTTTGTATTTACTCCGTCCGTATAATCTGGAGCTAAAGCAGTGGAGGAGGGCGAGGATGTCCTCAACCATTTCTGGTTCTGGACTGAGACTTGTCTGGTTGAGAACCATGAGTGAGCACCTGTTTTGCTCACAGAGCCATCGAAACAAGTCAAATCCCCATATTGCCAATCGGTCTTGGTGGGCAACGACAACCATGCGGACATCTCCTGACAAGACTTGTCCCAGTAAGGCA
>NZ_JARPLU010000581.1:0-324 GCF_032349615.1 Limnospira sp. PMC 1279.21
GCCTTACTGGGACATCATTTGTCAGGAGATGTCGGCATGGTTGTCGTTGCCCACCAAGACCGATTGGCAATATGGGGATTTGACTTGTTTCGATGGCTCTATGAGCAAAACAGGTGCTCACTCATGGTTCTCAACGAGACAAGTCTCAGTCCAGAACCAGAAATGGTTGAGGACATCCTCGCCATCCTCCACTGCTTCAGTTCCCGATTATACGGACGGAGTAAATACAAAACTCAGGTCAAAGAAGATCCGGATTTACCCCAGCCCGGAGCTAAATCAAGTCTGGCGCAAATGGTTGGCCGCTTGTCGGTATTGCTATAACCA
>NZ_JARPLU010000582.1:0-324 GCF_032349615.1 Limnospira sp. PMC 1279.21
TGGGCTTGAGAGAGAATGTAAAGTTACCTTGATTGTTTTGTTTTCATAATCTGGATAGATATCAGCTGGTGTAGTAAAGATTTCCTTGATGAGTGTCCTTCCATCCTTATCGTTGTTGACATAGTATGGTTTTATAAGGTTGACCAATGTTGTTTCAGCTCTGTAAGCGATCATTTTTATGATATTTATGAGCAGTTTGCTTTCTTTTTTCAATCGGTTATATTGTTTGTTCTCACCACTCATGTCTTTGACGGCAATACGGGAGGTAAAGGTACTTCTGTGTTTGAGGAGTTGCTCAATTTGTTGCTCATAGTCTGTAATTTA
>NZ_JARPLU010000583.1:0-323 GCF_032349615.1 Limnospira sp. PMC 1279.21
TTTCCCTGACGATGACCATTTTTGACTACTTTATGGCTTTGGCAATAAGGACAATTTATCTTGATTTATTTGAGAATATCATTTTCTATGATGCAACACCTGGATTGTGGGTATTCCTAGAGGGCGTTTTTCATCCCTTCCAGGTTTTGGTATCCACACCCGTCGCAGTGGTTTTGTTTTGAGGTTTCCCTTAATGCTCTCAACAAGCTCAAACCTTGGCCTTGGAGAGATTACTCTTACTCCATCGACTCCAGCCGTTTTCTTGCCTTGATTATCTTGGGGGGCGGGTTTATTAAGCTGACTGTTGGGAAGCATGGCTGACT
>NZ_JARPLU010000584.1:0-320 GCF_032349615.1 Limnospira sp. PMC 1279.21
CGAAAAAGCTCATATACCAGTCACCTGCTTGGCGCGTTATAGTGACTTTCTTAACTAGACTGGGTGGTAGAGCCTCAAATGTAGAAACCCAGCCCACAAAAGGCAGCTTATGGCGAGTTCCTGACAACTTGAATGGCTTTCCGGAATTGTCAAGCGTAAAACTATCATGGTGGCCTTTCTTCTTAAATTTAGGATAACTGCTTATTCCCTTGAAGAAGCGCTTAAAGGCATCCCCTAGATTAATGAAGGCATATTGATCAACTTTAGAAGACAATTCGGACATCCAAGGATATTGAGGTTTCACATAATTCGTAAAAACG
>NZ_JARPLU010000585.1:0-319 GCF_032349615.1 Limnospira sp. PMC 1279.21
GACTTGCTCCGATGGGACCCAATTCTCTAATCCCAAGGCTTATAAAGCAGCCACCAAAAAACTAGCTCGATTACAACGTCATTTAAGTCGCAAAGTCAAAGGCTCGAAAAATTGGGCCAAATGTCTCTTAAAAGTTCAAAAGCTACATCAAAGAGTAGCAAACATTCGGCGGGACACGATTCATAAAATAACTACTTTCTTGGCTAAGAACCACAGCCAAGTAGTCATTGAAGATTTGAATGTGTCAGGTATGCTGAAAAATCATGGTTTGGCGGGTTCTATCGCTGATGCTTCATTTTATGAGTTCCGTCGTCAACTC
>NZ_JARPLU010000586.1:0-317 GCF_032349615.1 Limnospira sp. PMC 1279.21
GACTTCCAATTAGTTCATTGACCTAGGAGAATAACACAATGATGGCAGATATCAATAATCAAATGTTTGTAAAGTTTAAGACTATGGTAGATAGTCTAGTTTACAACAGCAACAAAGAAGAGGGTTTGGCAACATTAAAGTCAATACTAGACGACTGTGAAACAGAATTAACCATCACTGAACTCAAAAGACAATTGCTGATTAAGGAGCTGAATTACACGAAACACTTAATGGATAAAGTTCAATAAATATTCGTCCGCAATGACGGTAAACTACGGCAAACAACACACTAAGAGGATAAAACCATATCATGAACC
>NZ_JARPLU010000587.1:0-315 GCF_032349615.1 Limnospira sp. PMC 1279.21
AGCCTAGACTAGCACCATATCTTTTATTCCCTGTCAACCTGCGGAATGTAGGTTCCATCCTTTCAGGTTCTCAAAGACAATGGCATCGGCATTGAACTGTTGGGCAATCTGCACAATACGCTTCGAGACAATCTGCCCAATTTGACGGTTGATATTACGGCATTTGCGGTAGGTATGAGAGCAGAAGCCTTTCTGGAGACTTCCACCTAGCCCCATTGTCTTACTAGCTCGTTTAGATACCGATTTCAGCCGCTTATCTCGACGGTCGCCGTTCCGCTGGACGCAGGTTCCAGCGGCTGCGGCGACTTCGTCTAA
>NZ_JARPLU010000588.1:0-314 GCF_032349615.1 Limnospira sp. PMC 1279.21
GCAAGCACGGTTTGGAATTGGAGTTGGGGAAGGTGACTTCTCTTTCGACCATAACCAGTCAAATTAGGAGCCGTATGAGGTGAAAGTCTCATGTACGGTTCTGAGTGGGAGGGATAGACCGTGAGGTCTATCTCGACCCCTAATATCCCTTGGGCGAAAGTCCAGAGGAAAGTTTTCAAGCTCCAAAAGAGGATATTCCAAGCAGCTAAATCGGGACAGGACGCGAAGGCAAGAAGGTTGCAACGTCTATTGGTAAAGTCATATTATGCGTGCGAGACGTTTAGGAGTGAAATAGGGATGCAATGCCCGAAATA
>NZ_JARPLU010000589.1:0-313 GCF_032349615.1 Limnospira sp. PMC 1279.21
AAACCTGCCCCCATTGTGGTCAAATCCATGAGAAACTAGGGGGAAGTAAGGTTTTTAAATGTCCTAATTGCGGTTATACAGCACCCCGTGATTGGGTAGGCGCACGAAACATTATGCTTCGTGCTTTGCAGGCTACTGCCGTTGTCTTCCAAGACAATGCGATACTTTTTCAATCTGCGTAAAGCTTTCATAAGTTTTGTACAGGTTTGAAAAGGTTAAATGTAGCACAATGCCTTCAGAGACGGCTGGGGAAGAGCATGATTTAATCTCAAATTAGGTTAATATTTTAGGGCAATATGGTATAATAAGCGAT
>NZ_JARPLU010000059.1:0-26571 GCF_032349615.1 Limnospira sp. PMC 1279.21
CGTCGCATTGTCAGGCAATAGCCGGATAAATGTCGCGTAAATGTATCAGTGTCAACGAATTGGTAGGATGTGGGTCATTCCCTTAACTGGCGAAATGCCTGAAATCACTCCTGGGGGGCGTGGTCCGAAGCCTACTTGGCAATGTAGCCGTCCTAAGAATAAACCCACGTATATTCATATCAACAAGAAAGTCATTGGTAAAAACAACCACATACTCAGGGAAACCCAAGGAGAGATAGGCGACATCCAACAATTGCTACAACCACCAATTATCTTGAACAAAGGCAATAAAACCTTGTATGCTTCGGAAATAATAATTGATGGGCCTTGCCGCCTACTATATCAACCGTTCAAAAAGCTATGTTCTGGGGCGCAGGTGTGGATTGAAACCTTATTCCCGACGAGAACTATAGCCTTATAGAGCAGTTCAAAATCAACATTAGTCAGGCAACTAGATTAATCCAGTAGGGGCAGATTTTTCCTAGCCTGGAGATAGGTTCGCGCGTGGGTACAATCCCTTTGAATTTGCGCCTTTAGCTGTTCAAGGGATGCAAATTTTTGTTCTGGTCGCAAAAACCCCTCTAAACTGACAGTCAAATTCTGACCATATAAATCCCCATCCCAATCTAATAAATGAACCTCAACGGTAGGATTGTCTCCAGCTACAGTAGGACGACAACCAATATTCATCACTCCTAACTGAGGCGCGATAGTTTTGCCGTACCGGGCAGCAAGTCCGGTAACCAGGACTGCATAAACACCGTATCGAGGTAAAAACTTCTCTGGTGGCAGTTGTAAATTAGCTGTAGGAAATCCCAGAGTCCGCCCTAATTGTTGACCCTGTACCACTTCACCGAGGAGGGTATAAGCACGTCCTAATAGTTGATTAGCACGGTTAAGATGACCTTCTGTAAGGGATTCTCGGATGATGGAACTACTGATGCGATCGCCATAAGGACAGGGAAAGCGAGAAACTATTTCGACATCAATACCATACTGAGAGGCGATCGCTTTTAAGTCGTCGGTACTACCCATGCGATGGCGACCGAAGCGAAAATCAAAACCGACACTCACCCGAGTAGCTTGTAAATACTCCACCAAAATCTGCTCAACGAACTGAGTTGGGGTGAGACTAGCCAAATCTTTGTCAAAAGGCAAAAGCACCAACTGCTGAACCCCAAACCTGCGTAGAATCTCAATTTTTTCCGGTAAGGGAGTTAACAGTTTTTTGGTTTGACCTGTAAAAAATTCCTGGGGGTGAGGATTAAAAGTGACCACTGTTCCATAGCCAGAAATCCCGAATGGCGGAGTTGTCTCGGAATATCCGCCCCCTACCTTCTGGGAATCTACGGCTACTTGATTGGGGTTGAGAATGGGTCGGACTACCTGTTGATGTCCTCGATGAAATCCATCGAAGTTACCCAAGGCAACAGCAGTCGGAGTTAGAACCGTATCTTTTGATGATGTTATCCACACAGGTTAAATTTAAGCCACGTTCATGGCGAACAGCAAGACAAACAGTTTACCCCGTATACGGGAACCAAGACAATTTTTCAGTTCTTCTGACTTTGATTTCTGAGAAACTCTCCGGCAAATGCTAACAGCCCGGAACCCATAATCAAAATGACGCTGAGGGCGTTAATATCGGGTTTAACTCCGGTTCTAATGCGGCTAAAAATTTCCATAGGTAGGGTAGTTGCGCCACTTCCGGCGGTGAAACTGGCAATCAAAAAATCATCCATACTCAGCACAAAGGCTAATAAACAGCCAGAAATGATACCGGGCATCAGTTGGGGTAGCAAGACTTTGATAAAGGCTCGCTCGGGTGTCGCCCCTAAGTCTAATGCAGCTTCTTCTAAGTGGGGGTCTAGGTCAGCCAGGCGAGTGGATACGACCAGGGCGACATAGGCGAGACAGAAGACTACATGAGCGCCTATGATAGTTGATAAACTCAGGGGAATGGCTAAGGCTGCTAAAAATACTAGGGTGGAAACAGCGATCGCAATGTCGGGGATAATTAAGGGCAGGTAAGATACCCCCAGATAAATACCTTTTCCCGGAAACCGAAACCTAGATAGTCCGACAGCCATCAGGGTTCCAATGACTGCTGATATGGCTACGGCACTCAAGCCAACGGTGAGGCTATTTTTCAGGGCGCTAAGGATGCGGGTATCCTGAAAAAGTTTGACATACCACTGTAGGGTAAATCCCTGCCACCCAGCACTATAGCGGGATTGATTAAAGCTATAAAAGGTGAGAACCAAGATAGGCAGATACATATACAGGAACATCAGACCAACAAATATGATCTGCCAAGATACCCGAAATCTCATTTTAGGCTTTTGCATTTCTTGAGGAATGTCTGACTGATGATTGTGATTGTTAATATCCTGCATGGAATTTTAAGTTTGGTAGGGGCGGGTGCTGGAGTGAGCCTGGACGCTAGGGTGCAACTTTATACACGCGCCGGAGTTGGTCGCCTGTTTATTTTGAGGGTCTGCCATCACCGTAGCGGATTAAAAGAGCGATCGCTATACTCACCCCAAAAATTAGCACCATACTTAGGGCTGAACCAAAACCCCAGTTTTGAGTGGCTCCTAAAAACTGATTGTAAATCAGCCGAGATACGGTCATACTAGAAGCGCCGCCTAACAGTTCTGGATCGACAAAATCTCCCAGGGAACTAATAAATACTAATAGTGACCCGGCGATAATTCCGGTCCTAGCTTGGGGAACTGTAATTTTCCAGAAGGTTTCGGGAGGCTTGGCTCCTAAATCAGCGGAAGCCTCCAACAGACGGCGATCTAGTTTTTCCAGGGAGGCATACAGCACGGTTACCATATAGGGTAAATAGCTATAGGTCATGCCAATTAAAACGGCTGGACTGCTATTAAGTAGTGCTAAAGTAGGTAATCCCAATAACCCCAGAAATGAGTTTAGCACTCCTGTGGGTCGTAAAATGGTAATCCAGGCATAGGAGCGCAGCAAGGAAGATGTCCATAGAGGCAGAACAAACCCTAATAGTAGAAGGTTACGCGACTTGGGGGGAGCCATAACGGCTATCCAGTAAGCTACGGGAAACCCTAACAACAAACAAAAAACTGTGGTTCCGATCGCAAAATTAACCGATCTAGCAATTACTCGCAAATTTATGGGTTCAAATACCCGCAGGTAGTTACCCAGACCATCAGGAATTACCACATCCCCAGGGCGAATATTCTCCACTAAGCTGAGTTGAAAAATCACCAGGGTGGGAAACACCAGCAATAGTAGTAACCACAGCCCCGCCGGTCCCAGCATAATTACGGGTCCAGCTAACTTTGACCAGATCTGAGAGATGCCAGTTTTAGCCGGTGTGGTGGGAGGTTCATAAGGGGTCTTAGGGGGGGTAGATACAGCCATAATAGAGTTTGAGCATTTTTTTAAGGTTTAATTCGTAGTAGCACCCGATGTTCCAATTAACCACTGGTGAGTCTAGTCCAATAGCGATCAAAAAGGGCGGTTATCTCTGGTGGTAGGGGCGAAACTGTTTCGCTGTTGGCAATCACGCTTTCTGGGGGAAATAGGGCTGGGTCTTCCCGGAGTTCTTGGGGAAGTTGACGATAGGCGACTAGGGAGGGGGTAGCAAAGCTGAGGCGTTCGACAATTTGGGTGGCGATGTCTGGTCGCAGCATAAAATTAATCCACTGATAAGCACCTTCTGGGTTAGGTGCGCTTTTGGGAATTACCAGGGTATCAATCCACAGGGAAGAACCACTAACGGGGGTGATGTATTCTAAATCTTCGTTTTCGGGCATCACTTCCGCCGCATCGGAAGAATAGCACATGGCTAGGAGTAAGTCTCCTACAATCATCTGAGGTCGCCAAGCATCGGTGGTAAAAGATGCGATCGCTCCTCGCAGCTTGACCAATTCCTGATAGGCTTGATTAATCTCCCTAGGATTGGTGCTGTTGTAGGAGTAGCCTAAACGCCGCAAACTAGCTCCCATCACTTCCCGTACATCATTAAGTAGGGTTAGCCGACGGCTGAGTTGGTCTTGATATGTCCATAGATCTTCCCAGTCTTCGGGAGAGTTTGGTAATAGTCTGCTGTTGTAAATTAAACCTGTAGTTCCCCAACTCAGAGGGACGCTATAAGTGGAGTTGGGGTCATAATCGGGATTTTGGAATTTGGGAAATAGATCTTCTAACCCCACGATTAAGGTATGGTCTAATTCAGCTAATAGCCCTAGTGCTACCATCTTCTGTACCATGTATTCCGAGGGGTAGATGATACTATATGCTCCCGCTCCTCCCGCCTGTATACGGGCTAACATAGCCTCATTAGAATCGAATACATCTGCCACTACTCTCAGCCCCGTTTCCTGGGTAAAGCGTTCTAGCAGATCGCGATCGGTGTATCCGGCCCAAGTATATATATACAGGGTATCTGATGAGAAGCGGGTGCTGGGGGTGGTTTTGATTTCGCCTAAAGTCCACCCACAGCCTGACGCGGAAGAGGCGATCGCCGCCGCCATAGTCGATTGCAGAAACCCGCGCCGGGTCTGCATCCCTTTATGAAAACCAAACGGGCGTAATTTCCTTGGGGGCACTGTTTTTTACCGTTGCCATCAAAACCATAATATTACAACAACTATTTTAGCGGTGTTGAGGTTCCGGTAGGGCTAAACAATCTGTGGGTTTCCAACAGACATAAATATTGCGATCATAATCTAGGTTTTCTCCTAAACTCTGAGACTGTCGCACCATTAGGGTTACCCCTGTGTTCAGTTTGACAATGTACTGTAAGTGAGTACCTAAGTACATCTGATCGACTAATTTTCCGGCAAAACTATTTCCGGGAGTCTCTGGCGGTTCAGAATGTAGGGTAATGTTTTCGGGTCTGATACTAACTACAACCTTCGCCCCCCCTCGTAATTGATGAGGCGATACTGCTGGGTAGTCATTGCGCGATCGCTTGTTCATGGCTACGATCATCTGTAACCCTGTGTCCGTTAATACTTGTATAGCCTCCTTATTGGCTTGTTCAACTTGTCCCTTAAATAGGTTAGTGTCTCCAATAAAGTCAGCCACAAAGGGGGTCTGGGGATGTTGGTAAATTTCGTTGGGGCTGCCAATTTGTTCAATGCGACCCTCGTGCATTACCGCTATGCGATCGGACAAACTCATCGCTTCTTCTTGGTCGTGAGTTACCATCACAAAGGTTAACCCCAAATTGCGATGCAAATTTGATAACTCCATCTGCATTTGTTTACGCAATTTCAGATCTAACGCTCCCAGGGGTTCGTCTAATAGTAGCACCGCTGGACGATTTACTAAAGCCCGCGCTAAAGCTACCCGCTGTTGTTGTCCCCCTGACATTTGGTTCGGATAACGGTTAGCAAACGATTCCATCTTTACCAATTGTAGGGCTTCCAGGACTTTCGCTTCAATTTCCGATTTCCCTAGGCGTTTTAATTTCAACCCAAAGGCGATGTTATCCCAGACATTCATGTGATTGAATAGGGCATAACTCTGGAAAACTGTATTTACCGGGCGCTGATAGGCTGGGGTTTGGTTCATTGACTGACCCCTGATGAGAATCTCCCCGGCGGATGGGGTTTCAAATCCAGCAATTAGCCGCAGTGTCGTGGTCTTACCACAGCCTGACGGTCCGAGAATGCTGAAAAATTCTCCCCGCTTTATGTCTAGGTCTACCGCCCTCACTGCGGTTTCCCCGTTGAATACTTTGAATACTTTACGGAGTTCTACATCGAATTTTGAATCGCTGTGAACTGCACCTGGGTTCTGGGCTGCGGTTTGTAGCATAATTTACTTTTCGCGCTATCAAGGGGATATCCCCTTCCTACTTTACCAGAAATTTATAGCCTGGGCATTGCTGTTCCCTCAACCCGCTCCACCCGAAAGTCGCCGGGAGTGCGATTTTTCCAAGGCGATCGCTTGGCTTATCATACATATAAGTAATCTTTTGTCAATATTGTTTGACAAAACTTTAGATTTTGTTTAGATTTACTGATAAGCAACTCACACAAACAAGTCCAGTAGTATGTATACCATCAACAAAGATAAGCAAGAACCCAAGATTTACTTTATTCAACCTGCTGCTACACTCAAACCTCAGCGAGATTATCTCCTACATAGCGCTGTGGCTATCTTTCTGATTGTTTCTGTGTTAGTTTGTTATTAAACTAGCCGTCCTATCCTAATAGGAAGTTATCAAAAGTTCCGTAATTTTTCCCCGATTTTGGGGATTTGAATTAATCGCCCTACCCGCTTGGATAGGGTGGATATTAAAGTCCTTATATAAGTCTCTGATTAACTCAGTATCAGAATTAGATAGCATCACCTTCACTCCTCTGTTGTGTAAGGTCTTAAAGATTTCGGCTAATTTTTCCTGTTCATCAACCCCAAATTTATGATGGCTGTAGCTGGTAAAGTTACTGGTGGGACTCAGGGGGTGATAGGGAGGGTCGAAATAGACAAAATCATCAGCAGAATTAGCCTCATTGACAATGGCTGCAAATGATTGGACTTTAAGAGTTGCAGATTGGAGAGTTTTCGAGGCGGTGATCAATAATTCTTTCGGGCAAATTTTCGGGTTTTTATATTTCCCCATAGGTACGTTAAATTGACCCTGGCGATTTTCTCTATATAAGCCATTAAAACAAGTCTTGTTGAGATAAATAAGGCGCGCGGCTTGGTCAAGCCGATTCTCAAATTTTTGCGATCGCATCTGGTAATAATAACCTTGATTATGGTTCTGCTGATGCTGTTCTAACTTGCTAATCAGCGACTGAGTATCATCACGCACACATTGATAAGCATTAATTAGCTCGCTATTAATATCACTTAAAATTGCTCGGTTAGGTTGCAGATAAAAAAAGATAGCACCACCGCCCAAAAAAGGCTCATAATAGGCTTGATAATTGTCGGGAAAGTAAGTAGTATACTGAGGAATTAAGCGAGTCTTACCCCCGGCCCACTTCAGAAACGGTTTGGGGGTAGTTTGGGGTTGACTGGTGACTGTTGGGTGGTCGGTTGGGGACAAAATTGGCTGAAGTCCAGAAGTACATCAATAGCACTGAACGGAAAAATTAAATTATATGTTCAGTGCGATCAATTATTATAACAGAGTGCTACAATAGCAGAGGCTGGAGTACGAAAATCTAGCGTCGCCGGAAGATGGCCCTATTTGTCCCATGAGGAGAGTTCTAAAACTCGGTTATTTTCCCCGGACTTAAACTGAAGTAGCGACTGCTGATTTGAGCCCAGCATAACCATTTACAACCCACGAAAAGGGGGGTGAAATCACCAAAAATGAAACAACTCGGAACCCATATTGTTGTCGATGCGTGGCAGTGTCCCGCTGATATCCTAAACGACCCAGATCTGATCCGTCAAGCCATTCTTGATGCGATCGCAGCAGGAAGTGCTACCCTTATAGATATCTGTGTTCACCAGTTTAGTCCTCATGGTGTAACCGCCACGGCTACCCTAGCCGAGTCCCACATTGCCATTCACACTTGGCCTGAATATGGCTATTTTGCGGCTGATTTATTTTTCTGTGGTTGTGGCGAACCCGAGAAAGCAGCGGAAATGCTAAAAACTCGTCTGGAAGCTAAACAAACAAGAGTTCAAGAATTTTGGCGAGGTATGGGTTATCCGGTTCCAGTCCCTGATACCATCTCTGATCATACTTGGAATAAAGTACCCGAAATTGCATCTTCTTCCAAGTTGATGTCTACAGTGTCGTAAGTTACCGATAGGTTGGGTGAGACGAAAGCATCATCCAACCTATTTCTGAACTCAACTATTCAGCTATTTGGTTGCTAACCATCTAGGGTGAGTTGAGTGAGGTTTTGGAATAGCCAATAGTCCTGGTAGTCTAACAGGAGAATATCTAAGGCTTCTGGTAAATCTATCTCTAAATCGCGATTTTGGATATCAACGATCGCCTGATAAATTAACTCAAAAGTGATGCGTTGGTCTCGGTCAAACAGAAGATAATGGCTATTGTTCCCCTGACAGAACTTTTCTAACTCTATCTTACTAGACTTTCCTGATATCAAATCTTCCCGCGCATCTCGACACAGGTTAAAATGAATATCAGGACGATGGCTGACCAATTCGTTTAAGTTTCTCATCCGGTGATAAAATCGAGTCCCGCTTTGGTGCAAAAAAGCGATCGCAAATTGATGGGTTGCTGTCTTAATCACCAAATGTTCAGGAAGTACCCGTTTCCCCAGTCGCAAAATATCCACACTCAGGGGAGACAAAACCAGCTTTAATGATTCAATAATCATCTTTAATTTCCCGAAATCATCACTTTCCGAAATAATCGCTGGTTGACCATAATTCTGTTCTAGGATACCCCTTTGCTGTCGTAGATAATCTTCTAATTGACTACGCCGAGAAGAGTTAATTGGCGACCTAGCCGCCATACCATTAGGAAAAACTCTGACAATATTTTCCCCGTCGGCTAAATTAAAAGTATCAACTAATTTACTGACAATGAATTTGAGTTCCGCCACCTCTTCTCTCAACTGATGAATTTGTTTTTCCATCATCCCTATAACCCCAGAATTACCCGATTTATCAGGTCGCTGAGGTAAACAAATACCATCAATTTTATAGCGGTAGTAGTCCGCCGCCGCATTCACAACTGAACGAATAGAAGGCGCAGTTAAAATGTCGGCAATTTCCTGGGGTTCAAATAATTCATCAATAGTCACATCAGCCACCTGTGCTTTTAAATCAAGTAATTGCTTGAGTTGTTCATTAGATGGCTTATTTAGGATAATTTGAGATTGAGAAATACGGTCAATAATTGAACCATCAAAAACCTGCTGAAATTGTAACCAGCGATCGGGAAACAGATTTAAGATAATTAAACTATTGGGAACATGGGTAAAGATTTCCTTAACCGCCTCTCCAAAACTTTGTAACAGTCGTTCATTGTGTTTTTGACCCAAACCTTCTAACTGGTCAAAAATAATAATTAAGGGTTCATCCAAGAGAGACAGCTTACTAAAAACCGCCAACGCCGCCAGGGAAATTTCCTCCCGACTGGTGTCTTCTCCCCAGCTTTCCAAACCGACCTTTTCTAACTCCTCGGGTGCTACATCATTCATAGCTAACCACTGAGTAATAGTTTGACGGCGTTTAAAATCGGTATAGCCACAAAACCGAATTATCCCTTTGAGAATTTTGGGCGCATATCCAGCAGAAGAAAACTGATTAATCCACCAATCATAAGCACGTTTTTCTATGTGTTGCCAATATTCTCGTTTCAGGCGAGTATCCTCTTTTCCGAGGTCGGTAAATAGCTTGAGATTATCGGCTTTTATTAACTCAATTAATCGTTCATCTTTTTGGGTGGTAGGGGTAGCATAATCCTGAGTATTTTTGATGATTTGCGCGAAACTATTAGCCAGCAAATATTCAAGCTGAGTATGTGAACTGTCAGGAACTGTTTGAATTAAAGACTCCAGAATGCGGCTATAGGTATGAAATAGAACCGTGTCAGGATTATTAGGTTGCCGAATAAATAAGAGCCTATTCTTAGTTAATAAATCTTGGGCTAATCTCATCATTAGGTGAGTTTTGCCAGAACCTGGTTCCCCAATAACTACGGCTCCTTTGCTCTGATGATTGACATCATTTTTAATATCAGAAAGAATATGTTTTAGTCGCTCAAATTCATTGTCAAAAATCGCCCTAAAATCAATGTGGCTTTGGAAAGGAGTATCAACCCTGCTGGTTCCAAAGGGGTTGGGTTGATGTTGCAGTCGAGTTTTTAATAGTTCGTTAATCATGCGTCGATAAAGTTGATAAGTAAATAAGGCATCATGTTTGGCACGATGGAGGAAATCGCGGTTATTGGTCTGGTCATCCCGGCTTAAATTTAGCTGTTTGCTAATAGTTTGTAGGCTATTACTTCCTAATTGTGGAAGATAGCGTTGAGCCAATTCAAAACTGCATTGAAAACTGAGGCGAGGTGGTCGGACACCGACAGCGCGAAATGTATTCCTAAGCACTTCCATATCATGACGTGCATAGTGACAGATAATGGTTTGAGATCCGGCTATAGCTAAGAATTCATTAACTATGGTTTTCAGGGGTTTACTTTGGTCGATAAGTTGGGGATTTTGGCAATGTCTTTCGTCAAAGGCTTCATAAATTAAGTTTCCCTGATGATCAACGATCGCCATAGCTTTCAGAATCGGTTGTCCTTCTGTATCAATGACAATAAAGTTAGTCTGGGGTTTCATGGTTGGGGAGACCAATAAGTATGTATACTGATGGGTGAGTTAATAAGCTGATTTTCCCACAAATCTTGCTCACCAGTAAATTATGGCGCTATGGGTCAGCCACCGATAATCAGATTAACTCTCGCCACTTGCGAAAGCATTTTGTGGAAATTCCCCATCAAGATTTGGCAGGAAAAACCTGTGTAGCGTGAACCCAGACAGCCTAATTGACTGGTAACTGTGCTAAGATTTGCTCAGTTGCTGCGAGCTGATCGCACTAAAAAAGTGTAAACTTGGGGAGTGGCGTTAGGACTTTGACCACATAGCGCGATCGCATCTCTGGCTTTCCCGTTAACGATTCTGTCCGTCCTCACATTTAACCTGTGTCATAATGTCAGAACCACTGAAATCCATCGCCCAATACTACCATGAGCGAACCAAATACGATCCCGACACCTTAGCCTCTAAGGGTCAACAGTTAGACTGGACTAAACAACCAGAACCCTTCAAAGAATACAAGATTGGCACGGTATTTGACCTGAAACCCTATCTCAAAGAAATATCCGATCCTCAAATTCCCACAGCCAACACAGACCCATGGCAGCGATTATCTAGTCTACTACTACATACCTATGGGTTAACCGCTAAACTAGCCACAACTAGCGGATTTCACTATTTGCGATCGTCACCCTCAGCCGGGGGACTGTATCCAGCCGAAATCTATCTAGTTTCCAGGGGAACCCCAGAATTACCAGCGGGACTGTATAACTATCAAACCCTACATCACTCCCTAGTGCAATTTTGGGATAGCCAAATTTGGTCGGAGTTGAAACAAGCCTGTTTTTGGCATCCATGCCTGGAAAATACTAAACTGGCGATGGTCGTTACTGCTGTATTTTACCGTTCAGCTTGGCGATACCAAGACCGCGCCTATCGTCGCATATTTCTCGATACAGGTCACTTATTGGGTAATTTGGAACTAGCAGGAGCCTTAAATTCCTATCGTCCCCATCTAATTGGCGGATTTGCCGACGAAACCCTTAATAACTTACTATACCTGGATTCGGAAACGGAAGCAGCGATCGCTGTGGTGGCTTTGGCTGACTTACTGGAAATTGACCAGAACCTTCCCCAATTCCGAACCGCCTTACCCTCGGCTACCCAAACCGACTATCCCGAAATTCCCGATGGGGAAATGCTCCATTACCTCCACTGTGCCAGCCAAATTAAATCGGACACCTCCGGTTCCCAAGGCTGGAAAAAATTAGCATCAGAAGAAGAACCCGAAGATAAATATAATTTCCCCTTCTGCACCAAGGTCTCGACTGTCACCCCTGCCATTGATTGGGGAAAAGACCTCAAGGGGTTAAATACAGCCCAATTGCGCCGACGATCAACCCGTCGCTATAGTGGGGGGAATCTCAACCTGGAAGAATTACTCGCTCTACTGGATTTTACCTATCAACATCAGCACTACGGTTATCAGGGTTTAGATGCTGCACCGGACTTTTTTGATTTGAGTCTGATTGAATCTTTTATCGCTGTCTCTGGGGTGAATGGGCTAGAGGAGGGATGTTATTATTATGCCCCCAAAGCACAGGAACTTAGGCAAATTCGCTTTAAAAATTTTCGGCGAGAGTTGCATTATCTGTGTTTGGGACAAGATTTGGGACGAGATGCGGCGGCGCTGCTTTTTCATACTGCTGACTTGAACAAGGCGATCGCTAAATATGGCGATCGCGCTTATCGTTATTTACATAGCGATGCTGGTCATCTCGGCCAAAGATTGAACCTCGCCGCCACCCACCTACGTTTAGGTGCTAGTGGTATCGGTGGTTTTTTTGATAACCTGGTTAATGAGGTGTTGGGTATCCCCACCGATGAAGCGGTTATTTATATTACTACCCTAGGAAGATTGCGCGGCAACTAAATTCGATAAAGTAGCCAAATTGATGCTACACTGCCAACATAATGGGTTGCTAGTACATTTAAATTGGCAATCATCACAAATACATCCAGGGCTCTAACCGCCTCACTGGCTTCGGTTAGGGTGGTTCCTGGTGGCTGCGAAATGGTTTTGGCAATTAATACTGATGCGGTTATACCTGACCCCATTAATGCAATCAGGATACCAACCATTCCCAATAATAAGCCGACCCGCAAGAGTCTAACTGTGTCGGATTTTTTGGGTTTGACTGTATTGAGGGATAATAACTGTTTGCCTATGTTGGCATAGCGAAATGATATAACAATGCTAAATCCGGCGATAATTAGTCCGGTAACTGCAAAGGTTACACTTACACCGAGGGCGGGGTTAGCATCATCAGAAATACTTCTACCTGTGGTGGTGAAAATTAATGATAAAATCGCGACGAAGGCAAAAACTACTTGCATGGTCAAACCACACAAACCCGTATTCTGGAGGGTTTTTCCCTTTTGTAGTAACTCGTTGCCAACCGATACACTCATACTCTGGTTTCATAAATTGACAGTTGATGATTCCTATTGTAATCAAGCCAGCATTTGTTCGAGTTGATGCTGTTGCCAAAGTCTCCGATATAGTCCCTCTTCCTGTAGTAACTGGTCATGGGTTCCGGTCTGTACTATTGTGCCTTGGTCCATCACCAAAATGCGATCGGCTTTGGCTGTAGCTGACATTTGGTGAGAAATGAATAACACCGTTTGGCGTACAGTCCCGCTAGTCAGATTATAGAGAATGTCGGTGGCTGTCTGATTGTCTACACTAGAGAGGGCATCATCTAAAATCAAGATAGGAGCATCACAAAGCAAGGCACGAGCTAGGGCAGTTCGTTGTCGCTGCCCACCAGATAAGGTGATACCCCGCTCCCCAACTATTGTATCATAACCTTTGGGAAAATTGGTGATTTCATCGTGAATTTGAGCAATTTTCGCAACGGCTTCTATTTGCGATCGCAATGCTGAGGGATTACCATAGCAAATATTATTAGCAATAGTGGTACTAAATAGAAAACTCTCCTGGGGAACATAAGCAATTACTTTTCTCAGTTGCGCCAGAGAGAGTTGAGTGATATCCTGACCATCAATAAAAAAGCTATCTATATCAATATCCAACAGCCGAGGAATTACATTAGCTAGGGTAGTTTTTCCCGACCCAATAGGACCGACTACCGCGACAGTTTCCCCTGGTAGAATGGTAAAATTAACATGATTAAGGGCGGGAGTTTTGGCGGCGGGGTAAGTATAGTTTAAATCTCTCGCACTCAACCACCCCTTAACGGGAGTTATCAGGGGTATAGGCTGAGGTGGATCTTGAATTTTAGGTTTAATACTGAGGATAGACTCAACCCGGTCAACACTGACTTCTCCCCGCTGATAAGCGGTAATAGTAAAGCCTAATAAAGCGGTGGGAAATACCAACCTTTCGACATATAATACTAAGGCGACAAAATCCCCGATACTTAAATCACCTTGAGCGATCGCCTCATTTCCCACAGCCAGCAAAATCAGGAGACTTAAACTCGCCAAACCTCCCAATAAAGGAAACAAGAAATTTCGAGTTCTCGCCAACTTCAAATTAGCCGATAATAACCCTTGATTATGTTCTCGAAAAGCCTGCCTTTCTGCGGTTTCCTGAGCATAAATTTTAATCAAAGATATGCCGCTCATATCTTCCTGAATTAAATCACTTAAATCGGAGAGTTTTTCCTGCACTTCCATCTGTTGATCTCGCAGTTTACCGCTAAAAATCTGCACCAACACTAACATCAACGGATAAACCGAAATCGATAATATAGTCAACTTAATATTAATAGCCAGCATGACTGGCAAAGTCAAACCATAAGCAAATATGGTATTAATTAAACTCAGGACTGCAAAGCCTACCAACCGCCGAATATTATCAACATCAGAGGTTGCCCTATTAATTAAATCCCCGATTCTACTATTAGAAAAATAGGAAGATTCCAGGAAAATAAGATGATTAAAAATCTTCTGTTTTAGGTCAAATTCTACCTGTCGCCCCACCCCAAAAATTAAAATTCGGGATGTCATGCGAATCACCCACATAATTGATGCTAGGGCGACCATCAATAAAACCTGCCATCCTACTTCCTGAAACTCTACGGCATCTTGTAAGTCATCTACACCATTACGAATAAGTAAAGGTATATAAACCCCCACCACATTTACCACGAACAGAGACACTGTTCCTAATAGTGATATTTGCCAATGGGGACGCAGATATCTTCCCAGAGTTTGCAGTCTTGAATAACTCATAATTCAGAAAGTAAAAATTTGCCAATTGAGATGAACTATGAACGCACTAGAAACGGTTGAAAATCTGTCGAAGTAGGTTGATTAACCTCAGACAAACGGGAAGTGGTAAACCGATTTAACCAATTTTCCAGATAGGCGCGATTAGCCTTTTTTTGTTCGGGGTCGTCAGTGTTCAGGGGATAGGGTGCTAGTCCTTTAATGGCGGCTGTCGTGACACAAAACATAGACTTTTGAAAACTTTGGCATATTTGCACACGCAAATCATCCTCTCCTCGGCAACTATTATTATAAATATTGTGGAGATAATCAGGTAAAAAATGGCGCATATCCTGCATTAATTGAGTGGGGGGAATACCGGAACCACCAATGGGGAGGGGGTCAGCGTATAAAGCACCGTATGTAAATTCTTTTTGTAGGCTGGGGATTTGATGAACTTGAGCGTTATAGGATACTGTACCCGGGAAGGGTGTACCACGGAAAAAAATGGCTTCCACATAGGGAACTGCTGTATCCATTAAAAATGTGAGTCCGGCAGATTTAGGGATTATATCTAATGTTTTATCCCCCAATTTAACGCCATAAGTAATTGGATTATTGGCGGCGGCAACTAATCCATCTAAGATATGCTGCACTACGGCGGGAATGGATTTAATTTCCCCTTGGTCATAGAGGTCAGAAAGGGAGATAAAAATATCACTCATGACTCGCCAAAATTGCCCCAAAGCGCTATAATAGGCTGACTGTCGTACTTGTTCGGGTAGAAATTCTGGGAACATCTGATGTAGTAGCAGAATGAAACTATTGCCTTTAAATTTAGTCTGAATAGCTGCTTCTGCTAACTGTTGGAATTGTGATGAATCCAAGTAAGAATCTAGTCCGCCTCCCCCATGCCATAACATCCCTTTCATGCAATATTCGGCATATTCATAATTAATGCGATCGTGCCACCAATACTTGAGCAATTTGGGGATATTTAAATCGCCATTGAAGTATTTAAAAAACGGGAAAAATACTAAAAATTGATGGTCAGCCACATAAATCAGGTTGTCGGAGTAGGCATCTAAAACTATGCCGTAACTTTTGAGGATACCAACTACTTCAAGGAGGTTTTGGGGAGAGTCTGGTAATAAGGTATCACCAGCTTCTAAGCGTTCAATATATTTGAACAATGGGTGGATTTGATTGCTGGTCATAGTGGATAAATTCACAAGTTTAGATGGTGGGCAATTTTGATTGAGTGACGAGATTAATTTAAGCCGATCGCCTTGACATTTGATTCAATTTGAGCTACAATTGGGGGCTTATACATGAGTGCTGATGTGGTGCTTTCAGTCCATTTAACTAGGATGGTCGGTTGTAGTCCTAGAAAGGTGATAATCACAGCCAAGGCTATAGCTGGAATGCGATCGCGCCATTGTACCCTTGGTAAATTAATGACTGACTCGGACAAGCGACCAAAAAAGGCACGGTTAATCATAATCAGAAAGTAAACAGAAGTTAAACCAGTTCCCACCATACACAGAAGAGTCTGCACGGGGAACACTTCCATACTGCCTCTAAAGACAAGAAATTCTGATACAAATCCCACTAAACCGGGAATACCAGCACTAGCCATAACCGCGACAATCATTATACTACCGATTAAAGGTAAACCGCGTTCAGGGTTTAATAAGCCACGAATCACATCGATATCTCGACTTCCCGATTTTTTGTAAACTACTCCCACTGTTAAAAATAGCAGGGCAGAAATTAAGCCATGACTAACCATTTGCATGACTGAACCGAGTAAACTGATGGGAGAGGCGGCGGCAAAAGCTAGGATAATATAACCCATGTGGGCGATGGAACTATAGGCGACCATCTTCTTGATATCTTTTTGTGAAATCGCACAGGAAGCACCATATAAAACGCTAACTACTGCCCAACTCGCGACATAAGGGGCGATCGCATTCCAAGCATCTGGAAATAAACCGACCCCAAACCTTAGTAAACCATAGGTTCCCAACTTTAATAATACCCCCGCCAATAAAACTGATACAGGGGTTGAGGCTTCCACATGGGCATCGGGTAGCCAAGTATGAAAGGGGACTACGGGGATTTTAATACCAAATCCGATTACCAGTCCCCCCAGTAGAATTAGTTGGGTAGTGAGGGGTAATGCGGACACTCCCAAAGTGGAAGTTATGAGGGTATCCAAATCAAAATCAGGTGCTTTGGTTAACCAGACTATGCCTAAAAAGGCGGCTAAAATTAACAGACCGGAAACTGCTGTATAAAGCAGAAACTTGGTGGCTGCATAGCCTCGGTTTTTGCCTCCCCAAATGGCGATGAGTAGATACAGGGGAATTAGTTCGACTTCGTAAAACAGTATAAACAGCAGCAGGTTGGAGGATAAAAAGGTGCCAGCGACTCCGGCAAAGATAATCAACAGCAGGGGATAATATAGCCGGGGTCGAGAAATGTCTAAGTCAGAAGACCAAATAGCGATCGCTACTAATAAGGCATTGATAATCACCAACGGCAAGGATAAACCATCTACCCCCAGATAGTAATTTAAGCCGAGGGGTTGAATCCAGGTAATATGTTCTACCATCTGTAGATCGGCTACAGTCGGATCAAATAACCTTGCCAAAATTAGAGACCACACCAATAACCCGCCAGCGGTTAATAGGGAGATTTGACGGGATAATTGGGGGCTGAGGTTTGGCCAGAGTACAATCAGGAGGGCAGCTAACAGCGGAATCCAAATTAAAACACTTAGCATCGATTTTTACGGTTAATGTGGTCGGGAAGGGGTCTAAAATGGCCACAGCATTAAAATCAACAACACGGCTATACCTGTGGCTATGGTGAAGACATAAAACTGTGATTGTCCAGAAATACTATATTTAAGTCCTTCACCGCTAAAGAGGGTGGCTAAACCTAAGCCGTTGACAAACCCATCGATGATATAGCGATCGATCCAATAACTGATGGCGGAGATACGATTAACCAAAAATACAACGGTCAGACCATAAAGGCGATCGATATAGAAATCGTAAGCGAGTAAATCCTGTATGGGTTGGTAGGGGAATTTATAGGGTTCTCTCCCCGGCCCGTATACATAAATACTGCTACCTATACCCACCCCTAATACACTTGAGACCAACAACAGGGGTAAAGCTACATGGTTAATTACTTCTTGGACTCCAGAGACGGGCGCTTCTACGAAGGTTCCTGACCAACTCAGTAATAGTTGCCAGCTTTGTAGCATCATCGGCACTAACAGAGTCACAATAGTCATGGAAACCATTGGTAAAGCCATCGGCCACAGGACTTCTGGGGCGCGTCGGGTTTTCGGTTGCGACTGACCAGTAAAGACTAAGCCGAAAACTCTGGTTAATCCTAGGGTGGTGAGGAAGTTCACCAGCAGCAACAAAATCAATAACCAAGGTGGTACAGTCCAGAAACCACTTACCCACCTTCGGAAAGTCCAGAACATCCCTAAAGGTAATCCGGCTACCATTCCTGATGCACCAACAATAAATGCAGTGGTGGTGGCAGGCATTTTAGACCATAATCCCCCCATTTCGGTCATGTCTTGGGTGTTGGTGGTCAAAATTACTGAACCTGCACTCATGAATAACAGACATTTGGCGATCGCATGGGTGAATAGTAACAGCAGGGCTATATCCACATGGCTTTGACCTACGGCTACAAACACTAAACCCAAATAGGCGCTAGTAGAGTGGGAAAGCGCTCGTTTGATATCAATTTGAGCGATCGCCACCAAAGAAGCCCCAATAGCCGTTACTGTTCCCAACACAATTAAAGTGTCCGACACCACCGGAGACAGCGCGACAATTGGTTGTAGTTTAATCAGAACATAGGCCCCCGCCGCCACTACTACCGAATTTCGGAGTAGAGAAGCCGGGTTTGGACCTTCCATAGCTTCATCAAGCCATAGGTGTAGGGGAAATTGGGCGCATTTGCCAATAGGTCCAGAAATTAGGGCTAATCCTAATAAAGTCGCCGTAAGGGGTGGTAAATTGTGGGTTTCCGACCATAGTTCTAAATCCGAGAAGTTTAAACTACCGGCGATCGTGCCGATATAAACCACCCCCATTAACAACAATACATCTCCCACTCGTTTAGTTAAAAACGCATCTCGCGCCGCCGTGACTACCAGGGGTTGAGCATACCAAAAACCCACCAGTAGATAGGTTGAGAGAGTCAGCAATTCCAACAAAATATAACTAAGTAGCAGCGAGTCACTCAAAGCCAAACCACTCACTGCCGCCTCAAAAAAGCCCATCAAACCAAAAAACCGAGCCGTCGCCCAGTCTTTTTCCATGTACCCCAAGGCATAAACCTGAGCCACTAGACTGATACCTGTGACCAGTTCCACGGCTCCTAGGCTTACGGGAGAAACATCTAGGACAAAAGATAAGTCTAATCCCGCAGCTTGTAACCATGCAATGTGAATTTGTTGACCCGGCATTGACCAGATAGATCGGTAAATTACCGCACCGTGGATAAAACCCACTAAAGTCATCAATATATTAAAGTAGGCTGCTGGTCTTGGCCCTGTGCGTCGGACTAACCCCGTTGACCAAGGAAGGGTCAACACTGCCCCCATGAGACCATATATGGGTATCCACCAACTAGCTTGTAGGAGGAACTGAATCATTTAACTTACATAAAGAAATATTAACCCTCAGATTAATATATCAGAATTTCCGTCCTAAACAGAGCTAATCGTCAAATTCATCCCCAATAACCAGCCATTTCTAGTCAAATTACCTAGGGTCTGCCTTTGGGATATAGCACAAGTTGTTACAAAAGTCAAGATAAATCGGCATTTTTGTCTCCAAATATTAACTTTGTTTAAAAAACCTTAATTTCTATTAACAATCAATAAAAATAATCTCGAACATGAGAAATTATAATCCAGATTAATATTGTCAAAGAAGCCACAATTCTCGTATTCTTATAATTTGAGGGAGGTTGAAAAATTTTTCCGCATACACAAAAAGAATCATTAGTCTTTGTGGTCATGGGACTCAGTTAGCAAGAGATTTGCCCAGTTGAGTTCAGTCTGTCCGTAATTAGGAGTAGTTGTAAGATGTCCATCGCTGTTGGAATGATTGAAACCATAGGCTTTCCGGCTGTTGTAGAAGCAGCCGACTCCATGGTAAAAGCCGCGCGCGTTACTTTAGTCGGATATGAGAAAATTGGCAGCGGTCGTGTGACCGTGATTGTCCGAGGAGATGTCTCCGAGGTACAAGCATCAGTTTCCGCTGGCATTGAGTCAGTCAAACGGGTGAATGGTGGAGAAGTATCATCAACCCACATCATTGCTCGTCCCCATGAAAATCTAGAGTACGTTCTACCAATTCGTTACACCGATGCGGTCGAACAGTTCCGGTCCTACTAGACGTAATGGGGCAAGCGTTAACCCCCTCACCCGATCGCCGAAAAAGTCGTACAGACAAGGCCAATCTTGTCTCTAAGTTCTGAAAACTCCCTCCCTGAAAATTAGGATCAGGGAGTTGATAGCTTGTCTGAGAAGCCATCAGAGCCGAACCGAGTAGAAACCAGTGTTCTGTGCGACATCTAGGCGTGGTAATCAAATCGAGGTTCAGGAGTCAAAACATACTATGGCCATTGCAGTTGGCATGATAGAAACCCTGGGTTTTCCAGCGGTAGTAGAGGCAGCCGATTCCATGGTAAAAGCTGCCCGCGTAACCTTAGTAGGCTACGAAAAAATCGGTAGCGGTCGTGTCACCGTCATTGTTCGCGGAGATGTGTCAGAAGTTCAGGCTTCTGTCTCCGCCGGAACCGAGTCGGTGCGACGGGTAAATGGTGGGTTAGTTCTTTCCACCCATATTATTGCCCGTCCCCATGAAAACCTAGAATATGTCCTACCAATTCGTTACACCGAAGCGGTAGAACAATTCCGTGAAAGCGTCGCCGGGATACGTCCTCTTAACCGTCCGTAGGTTAACTCCAATGACCCCTAGGGGTATGTAGTTCAACCACAGCCAAGCCCGAACCGACTGCATAGTTCGCCCGTAGTAGGTCAATCTACCAATTGACCCCATCTATTTTCCTGCTCAGTCGGGGGGAAAAATGTTCCTGCCGTACAGTTCCTTAACATCAAATTAAGATGCAAATTGCCAGAGTTATTGGCACAGTTGTTAGTACCCAGAAGGAACCCAGTCTCCGAGGTTCCAAGTTTTTGCTATTGCAACTCTTAGATGAACAGGGAGAGCCAACATCAAAATATGAAGTGGCGTGCGACTATGTGGGTGCGGGTTTTAGTGAGTGGGTTCTGGTTAGTCTCGGAAGTGCGGCTCGCCAAATTCCTGGAAGCGAAAATCGACCCAGTGATGCAGCCGTAGTTGCCATTATTGACACCGTTAGCACTGCTAATGGCCAGATTTACAGTCAAAAACAGCAGAACCGTTTAGGTTGAGCAACAGAGCTGGGTTAACCCCAAAGCCTGGTACGGGGAGGTTTGCAAGTATACTCCCGAAGGCGCGAAAATACCGAATAACCAGCCCCTACAGGGATAATTCATCGATTATCCGTACCACCAAAAGTCAACCCTATAAAAAGTTAGTTAGGAGAAATTCAGTTATGGCAGTTAAAGGCCATGCGGCTCCTCCCACACCCTGGTCTAAAAACCTGGCGGAGCCCAAAATTGACCCCACAGCTTACGTTCATTCCTTCTCGAATATCATCGGTGATGTTCGCATCGGCGCTCATGTCCTGGTCGCCCCGGGAACCTCTATCCGCGCTGACGAAGGATTCCCCTTTTATATTGGCGATGAGTCCAATATTCAAGATGGCGTTGTTATTCACGGCTTAGATGAAGGCAAAGTCAAAGGAGATGATGGTCAATCCTACTCCGTTTGGATTGGTAAAAATTCCTCAATCACCCATTTGTCTCTGATTCATGGTCCGGCTTATGTCGGGGACAATTGCTTTATTGGTTTCCGCTCTACTGTATTCAATGCCAGAGTCGGAAATGGTTGTATTGTCATGATGCACGCCCTCATCCAAGATGTGGAAATTCCCCCCGGAAAATATGTTCCCTCAGGAGCAATTATCACTAACCAACAACAAGCCGATCGCTTACCGAGCGTAACAGATACTGATATCAAATTCTCAACTCATGTGGTGGGAGTTAACCAAGCATTAGCAGCAGGTTATCAGTGTTCAGAAAACCTCGCCTGCATCAGTCCCCTACGAAATGAAACTAAGGGAAGCAGCAGTAATGGTGGCCGCGCTAGATCTGGCGGACATAGCAACCTAGGCGCAGGGCCTATTCCCCCAGAAACGGTACAAACCATCAGCCAACTTCTAGCCCAAGGCTATAAAATTGGTACCGAACACGCCGACGCACGTCGCTTCCGCACAGGTTCTTGGCGCAGTTGCGCTCCCATTGACTCCCGCAACACCAGCGAAGTTGTATCAGCCTTAGCCGCCTGTCTGCAAGACCATCAAGGCGAATATGTCCGCCTGTTGGGAATTGATAGCAAAGCCAAGCGCCGGGTACTTGAAGAAATTATCCAACGTCCTGATGGTCCTGTCGCTAGTAAGTCCTCTAACGGTCAGGTCTCCAATGCCGCAGCTTCCACAGCCAGCCCCTCCAGAACTACTGCTACTGGTAGTTCTGACTTGGCACAAAAGGTTTCCCAAATCCTGAACCAAGGCTATAAAATTGGCACGGAATACGCCGACGCGCGTCGCTTCCGCACGGGTTCCTGGCGTAGTGGTCCCCAAATTGACAGCTCCAGTGCTTCGGCTGTTCTCAGTCAATTAGATGCCTTCATGAACGAGCATACAGGGGAATATGTCCGCTTAATTGGCATTGACCAAAAAGCTAAACGGCGGGCGGTTGAAGAGATTATCCAACGACCTGACGGTAGGGTTTCTGCTACCCCTGGTCCTAGCGCGGCTTCCCCTGCGCCCTCTAGTCGTTCAGCTCAATCATCCTACTCATCTGCTAATAGTAGTTTGACTTCTGAAACTATTGAGCAAGTTAAAAACCTCCTGGCTCAGGGTTATAAAATTGGCACGGAACACGCTGATAAGCGTCGCTTCCGCACGGGGTCCTGGCGTAGCTGTACCCCCATCGACTCTAATAATCAACGGGAGGTTATGGCAGCCCTAGAAGGCTGTATGCAGGAACATAGCGGTGAGTATGTTCGCTTGATTGGTATTGATGCTCAAGCCAAGCGTCGGGTTCTTGAGGAAATTATCCAACGACCTTAATTAACTCTCTCGAAAATCCCTGTTTACTTTTCAGAGGTTCAAGCCGAATGTGTATGTCGCCACCCCATCACCCGGATTATGCTTACTATGTGAGTGGCGATGTCACCATTGACCCCAGTGTAGCCATCGCCCCAGGAGTGGTAATTACCGCCGCTCCTGATAGCCAAATTGCGATCGCTGCTGGGGTCTGTATTGGTATGGGGACTATTATTCATGCTGATCAGGGTATCCTAGAAATAGATAAGGGTGTCTGTATTGGTACTACTGTACTCATCGTCGGTGCTGGAAAAATTGGGGCTCTGGCTTGTATTGGTTCAGAGTCAACTTTGATTAATTCTGATATCCCATCTCAGCACGTTGTAGCTTCCGGTTCATTAATTGGTGATCAATCTCGTCAGGTCAATTTTTCTGCTACTGAGGTTGATTTCATCCCCCAACCGGAACCGGAACCCCAACCGGAACCGGAACCCCAACCGGAACCAGAACCCCAACCGGAACCAGAACCAGAACCAGAACCCTCAATTCGCAAAGGTCCGCAGGTCTACGGACAAACTCAAATCAATGAGTTGTTAAAGACTTTGCTCCCCCATAGAAAACCCCCTAATTTTTGAGAGAAACTGGGGTTGATGAACGCGAAAATCCCCAGATTAATCCATCGGGATTCTCAAGTCTTCTCTCTAGCAGGTAAAATACAGTCATGGATGAACACTTGCAAACCTCATTTCCCCAAAGGCGCAATACTGAGCCAGAATTTAAAGATACTGCTTTGGGGTTAATCTCCACCCGCAGTTTTCCAGCGATCGTCGGCACTGCTGATATGATGCTGAAATCTGCAGGTGTTCACCTGGTTGGGTATGAAAAAATCGGTAGTGGCTACTGTACCGCTATTGTGCGCGGTCGTATTGCTGATATCCGCCTAGCCATTGAAACCGGAGTTGATACTGCTAAACAGTTCAATCAGTTTGTTTCTTCCCTAGTCATTGCTAGGCCTCTCCCTAACTTAGAGTATGTTTTACCGATTGGGTCTCGTCTCTCCCAATTAGCAGCCAGTGGCGGTCACTCTCGCCTCAGTAATCAAGCCGTAGGTTTATTGGAAACGAGAGGATTTCCTGCTATGGTCGGCGCGGCTGATGCGATGCTGAAGGCGGGAGATGTTTATTTCGCTTCCTATGAAATTATTGGCGCGGGACTATGTACTGCTATTATTCGGGGTTCGGTTGCTGATGTAGCAGTGGCTTTAGAAGCTGGAATGTATGAGGCTGAACGCATTGGCGAATTAAATGCAGTGATGGTCATCCCTCGTCCCCTTGATGAACTTGAACAAACTTTACCTCTGGCTAGTTGTTGGATTGAGAAGGTCAAACCTTTACAGTTACCTATTAATGTTAAACAAACTGAAAAAGAAGTGGTAAAACTTCCCGAACTCAAACAATTATCTGTTGATGCTTTACCTTTGGATAATCAAACTTCTGATTCTTCTATGGAGTCCTGGGATTAAAATATTCTTGATTCTTAACCCGCATTCTCAACCCGCCTTGACATGATAATTGACATCAAATTATGATGCTCCTCAAGGTAGAGACTAAAAACTAATTACCCCCCACGGGTGATGATTATATCACTATAAAAAAAAAAGAGCAACCCGTTAGGATTGCCCTCAAGAAGAGAGTCTAAAAGCTATTGGTGACTGAAGAGAATTTACTTGGAGAAATTCTGGCTGCGGTAAGCATCCATACTGTAAGCAGGAACCCGTTGGCTATAGTCTACGGCTACACCTGTTAACGCCTGAGAAAGACTGTCAAAGGAATCAGAGTTCCAGTTTCTCATGTGGATGGGTTTGGACTGTTCACCACGAAAATAAGCCATAGTTCCAATTACAGAAACAGCCAGCCAACCACTGATAAATAAAGCTGCTAAAATAACCATTTTTTATCCTCCGATAATTGCATCAGAATTACTACTAAGAAAGTTTCACCAAGGTCAGTGGGAACTTCTTGGGGTAATCCCGTTTATTAATTTATGTTAACCAATGTAACGTTTTTGTTACAATCTGTCAAGTAACTTGACAAAATAATTTTTTATGATATAATTAAACGCCAAAAATATTAATAACCGGATAAACTCCCCTAAGGTCACTTAAAATCAGCCTCTTCTGATAGAATCAAAAATGCTCAATCAAGGTGCAGGGTAAGGATACAATGCCCAACGCTCATATTATTGGTCTGGGAAAATCAGGAAATGCCACGGCGCGCCTGTTAAAGGTTCAGGGATGGCAGGTAACTGTTAGCGATCGCAACACATCAGAATCTCTACAGCAACAGTGTCAGACCCTCATTGAGGAAGGAATTACAGTTAATTTGGGGCAGAATTTCGACCCCGACACGGCACCAGATTTGGTAGTGGTTAGTCCCGGGGTTCCCTGGGATTTGCCAGCATTGGAAACCGCCCGCAGTCTGGGTATAGAAACTATCGGCGAAATGGAACTGGCTTGGCGAAATCTCCAGGATATCCCTTGGGTGGGAATTACGGGGACTAACGGCAAAACTACTACCACGGCCCTGATTGCTAAAATATTTGAAGTGGCGGGAAGTGCGGCCCCGGCTTGCGGAAATATTGGTAATGCTGTCTGTGAGTTGGCGCTGCAACAACAACAAAACTCCTCGACACCCTTAGATTGGGTCATTGCTGAAATTAGCAGTTTTCAGATTGAGTCATCATCAACCCTCGCGCCTCAAATCGGCATCTGGACTACCTTTACCCCAGATCATCTTAACCGCCATTACACGCTAGATAATTATTTTCGGATTAAAGCTCGTTTAATGGAACGTTCCCAGGTGCAGGTCTTTAATGGTGATGACGCTTATCTCCGGCGAGCCGCACCGGAACTCTGGCCACAAGCTGTCTGGACTAGCGTTAATGGTGCTGAGGAATTATTGGGCGATCGCCAGAGGGGTGTATATATTCAAGAAAACTGGGTCTACCAAAACGGATGCGCGATCGCACCAGTTGACTCGCTGAAAATGGTGGGAGACCATAATCGCCAAAACCTACTTATGGCTGTAGCCGCAGCCCGAATAGCCGGAATTGACAAGGAAGCAATTGCTCACGCTATTTCTACTTTTCCTGGAGTTCCTCACCGCCTCGAAGAGGTTAACACCTGGATGGGAATTCGCTGGATTAATGATAGCAAGGCTACTAATTATGATGCGGCTCAGGTCGGATTGGCCGCAGTGGAACCACCTGTGATTTTAATTGCTGGTGGAGAAGCTAAAGCTGGTGATGATACCCACTGGATTAATACTATTCACCAAAAAGCGGCGGCGGTTTTATTAATCGGAACGGCAGCCCCCACCTTTGCTCAAAGGTTACAGGAAACTGACTATCACAATGTCGAAATTGTGGAAACTCTCGAAAATGCCATCCCCCGCGCGGCGGAATTGGCTAGTGTGTTCCAAGCTAAGGCTGTTTTGCTCTCCCCCGCCTGTGCTAGTTTTGACCAGTATCGCAGTTTTGAACATCGTGGCGATCGCTTTCGGGAGTTATGTTGGGAATTGATGGGGTAGGGGCGGGTGTAATATCCCGGTGTGTTTTATGGCGTGGGGGGGCGAGCGAAAGTTGGCTTGTGTGTTTCATGGCCTCAGAAGGTGCGTCACATAGCGCAAGTTTTTCGTTTTCCCAGTGGCTGATCGGATGTGACGCACCCTACGCACAGCCAGGGGGGCGAGCGAAAGTTGGCTTGTGGGGTGCGTGGCCGATCGCGCACCCTGGGGGCGGGTTTATCAAGCTGACTTGTGGGAATTAG